>CAYUSE010000130.1:0-4727 GCA_964447095.1 uncultured Lachnospiraceae bacterium
AATTCGCAAAATGCGAGTCAATGTGCCGATTACAGTCAATTATCAGCGGAAAATGGAAAATTCTTATAATTTGGTATATTTCATTTTATGAAATTCAGAGATTTAACGAATTACAGAGCAGTCTGGGTAACATTACACAGGCAACGCTGACAAAGCAGCTTAGTGAGCTTGAAGCTGATGGATTTATAAACAGAAAAGTATACGCCGAAGTTCCGCCGAGGGTTGAATATTCTTTAACGGAGCTTGGAAAAAGATTTGTACCGATTTTGCAGTCAATGAGAAAATGGAGCGAGAATAATTTGCTGTAATTATTTTACCGCCTTTATTGTATATGTTGCCGACCAACTATTAAGTATTTCCACGCTTGAAAACCCTGCTGCGCGCAGTGCCTCTGTTTCATGCGCCACAGTAAGAGGCGTATCATAATGATAAAATTCATTATCCATTATACCCTGTTCCTTTTTCAGGCGGATTAACTCGTCATGAAACAGCTTTTCCTCATTGTCCGATACAGCAAAATAATCCGTTAAAATAAAATAACCGCCGTCTTTTAATGCACCATATATCTTTTTATAAAGAGGAATTTTTTCCTCCTTCGTAAAATGATGAAGCGACTCCACAGAAACCGCCGCATCATAAAGCGCACCGCCAAACGGAACATCAAAATACGAGCCCAAAATCAGCGTTATATCCTTATCGGAAAACTTGCTTTTTAATCTTCCGAGCATATCGGGCGCAAGGTCTATTCCCGTTATGCTTGCCGACGGATTGATTTTAAAATAATATTCAAGCTCCAAGCCCGTACCGCAGCCTAAATCAAGAACTTTTGCGCCCGTATCGGCAGGCAGACACTTTGCCGTAAAAGGATAAAATTCGTCCGCCGATTTGATACAGGTCATTTGATGATTGTCATATTCATCTAAACGGCTGTCAAAAAACTCGCCCATTTTTTCAAGCATAGTTTTCACCTCATTTGGTCAGGCTATCAAGAATTTCCTTGCCTGCCTTTGTTTTAAATATTTTTTCCCGAATATCACGAACCGTTTCGGTATTTATTTTTTCCTCAACTGTGTTTACAATAAAATCCGCTTCAATGAGAATTTGGCAGTCCATACCGTCAATGTTGTTATATTTATGATGACGTGATATGAGGTAACAAACGCGGTTTATAAATTCCTCATCAAAACCAATGTCCGCAAGCATCTTTTCCGCAAGCGGCGGACCTTCTATCTGCTGATAATAACCGCTTGAGGAATTGTATTTTTCCTCGCTTATTTTTATGCCGATGTCATGCAGATACGCCGCCGCCCCCAGAATTTCCTGCTCTCTTTCGCTAAGTCCCTCTGATTTGCCGATTATCCGCGCATAGCCGTGAACCTTTATAAAATGCTCAATCCGTTTTTCGTCACCCGCATAATATTTTATCATTTCAAGTGATATTTGCGTTAATTTATCCATTTTCTCCTCCAAAAATATGTCCGTATTTTTTCATAATATATTTAATATTTTCCTCAATCGGTTTTGTGCCGTCAAGATAAATTACGGGACAGAAAAGTGTTTTCAGCCACGCTTTTGTTTTTTCAATCTTTTCTCCCCAGCTTTCAACCAAAACCGTCCCTTGTAAATTCTCAAGACAGTATTGTAAAATATAATCAGGTGTCATACTTACTTCTCACTTTCAAATACATTCCATCTCTTAAAAACAACAATTTCAGCGTCAGCACCATATTCGCCATATTCTGATACCATCAAGTATTTTTCATCGGCGGCAATCCCGTAACATCTGTTACTATCTTTTTTATGAATCTGATTTCCCAAGTAAATTTTATTGTCGTTCCAAAATTTTATAACTTGTCCGTTTGGCATTGTGTATTCAAGATTTATAAAAGAGCCTTTAAGAGCATTAAGGTCTGTAACTTTCTCCATATCCTGAATACCAAGCTCATTAAATGCGGTAATCAATTTCTTTTTAAATTCAGATAGTCCATTTTGTCCTTTCTGACAACATGACGCAACAATACATTCCTCCCCGAAAGGTCGTCCTTCCTTACAACCATTACATTCGTGTAATGCTTCACATTTTGTACAGTCAATTCCACAAATAGATTTCATATACTTTTTCTCCTTAATTAAGTCCACAACGAGGTAATAAACATAGGACTTGAGCTATCTGACTTCTTAAACCCGCAGTTCTCGTAAAAATGTGCTTCATCATTATATGCAATAACCGCAATTCTCAGATAATCACTGTATTTTTGCTTTACCATATCAACAAGCGTACGCCCGATTTTCATTCCGTGATACTCAGGATTTACAAGTAAATAATGAACATATGCGGTTATAATTCCGTCGTCCATTACACAAATCATTCCCACAAGTTTTTCTCCGTCCCATGCAGAATAAACAGTTTTGAAGTTTTTCATTGCTGTAACCAGCTTATTAGGATAGTGTCCTGATGACCATTCAACGGATAAAAATAATTCCTGCAAATCTTTTTGTGTAAAATCATGCGTATCCTTATATGTAATGTCCACTTTTCTCATCTCCCTAACAATCAAACACATATCCGTGCTTTCTCATATCAACCTTGCCTTCTTTCGTAAAGGTAACTCCTTCTTTTTCAAGCATTTCACGCTGTACTCCCGCTCCGCCAAAAGCAAACGGTTCGGCAAGCTTGCCGTCTGCATGCACAACTCTATGGCATGGCACGACACCGAAAAACGGATTTTTATGTAAAATATTCCCGACCGCGCGCGACGCTCTCGGACTGCCCGCCATGCGCGCAACTTCGCCATAGGTTACAACTCTACCTTTTGGAATTTGTTCCACCGCCGAATAAACTCTCTTTTGAAACTCCGTCATACTGCCATCTCCTATTTGACACACCTAAAACAAGCCATTGATTTAACCGTTTCGATATGTACCTGTGAATACATAGACATGAGCCGCTTTTCAAGACTGTTTTTTGTTTCAAACGGCGGCGAACAATATCCCATTTTTGTATAAGGATTTTTGATAAACCAGTCCGTACGCCTGCTCTCGCCCATGACACAGAAGCAGCCGCAAAATGTTCCGCCTTTTTTCAATACGCGGTAAGTTTGGTAATAAGCCGCATCTTTATCAGGGAAAACGTGAAAACCGTTTAATGACAAAACCGTATCAAAGCTCTCATCATCAAAAGGCAGCTTGCCGACATCTCCCTGAATAAATTCTGCATTTTCTATATTCATTTCACCGGCGCGTTTTTCGGCGCGGGACATCATTTCAGGTGAATAATCCAAGCAAGTGATTTCCGCATTTTTGAGCTTTCTATATAAAGGCATTGTTAAAATTCCCGTTCCGACAGGCACTTCAAGCAATTTTCCGCCAAAATCCTCTGTTACCGGCGATAAGGCTTTTTTCAGGTATTCCCTGTTTTCCTTTTTATTCATTCTCCATACCACACGGTTTACAAGAGAGCCCAAAAAAGTAGAGCTTGTTATCATTCCGTCATAAAAATTACTCTTGCCTAAATTTTTATATGCTGATTTTATATTAGTCATTTTTATTCTTCTCCTTACAAACCCGCATTTAAGACTCTGTTATACTGCCACCTTTTTATTGTTTATGTTACTCATTTAGTTTCCCTTTTAATATGTTATATAGAGCGCTTCGTTCATCTATATCAATACTGTTTCCTTTACACGGATTGTAATGATGACCAAAGTTTTCATCGACATATTGAATCTCATTCAACGAAAAAGGAGTTTTATATCGTGGACGAACGTGTATGTGTAAATGAGGATTGGGATTTGCTCTTTTATAAAAGTCATTTAATAGGCAGCTCCAATTACACAATTCTGCACCTAAAACGGTTTTGAAACAGTTTTCAAGTCTTTTAATTATGTGTTTTAAATCCATCCATTCATTATCCGTTAGCTCAGATAAACAGCCGCAATGTCTATTTAAAACTAAAGCGCAACGTCCAATATAGTCTTGTTTATCAGCTAAGTACACTGACCAATTCTCGGTTTTTATTAATAACCACTTTTTCTCATCATCAGAAAGAGTACACCAATTACATGTATCCATTATTCGTCTCCTCAAATTCCGTTTTATCTGTAAAATAATATTTTTTATTTATTATACCACAAAAAATAAGCGGAAGCAATCACTGTTATAATAAAAAAAAGAACTGCAACTTTTTATCAAAATTACAGTCCTTTTGGCTCCTCCAGCTGGGCTCGAACCAGCGACATCATGATTAACAGTCATGCGCTCTGCCAACTGAGCTATAGAGGAATATTTAGTTTTCTCTGAATACACCAAAGATAACGACCTCAGTCGTTATCTTCAGTATCTTCAGTTCCGGCAGCTTACTACTTTCCCGGGCAGTCTCCCGCCAAGTATCATCGTCGTTAAGGAGCTTAACTTCTGTGTTCGGCATGGGAACAGGTGGGGCCTCCTTGCTATCGCCACCGAAAGGGTTTGCACCCTCAAAACTAAACAATGTAACAACAATATATTCTATGTGGTCTATCTCTCTCTTATGCTTGGTATTAGCGATAATACCTTCGTTTGCTTCATTCCCCTGTTTTACATAACAGGGTTCTTGTGTATAGCTACGATTTTGCTTCGCAAAACCGGCTCCTGCTCGCACTTATCCGCTATGCGGCTCAAGTGCTGTCGTCGACTTTCTCCGCTATACACTCGCGTTTGCAAAGCAAACGCTTTAGTCAAGCCCTCGG
>CAYUSE010000131.1:0-4678 GCA_964447095.1 uncultured Lachnospiraceae bacterium
GGAAGAATACGGACGGCGAGCTTGAATTTTACGCTTTACAGATAACAGAGCAGCCCTCGGAGGATAACAATTATACCGTAACCGCAAAAGGCAATCCGACAGGGTATCAGTGGTACTCCTCGGAAACTGATGAAGCGGTAAGCGGTCAGACGTCAAATCGATTTACGGGCAATGCAGACGGTAAATATTACTGCATAGTAACATATTTGGACGGCGCTACTGTAAAAAGCGAGGAAATTGACTATAAATATACCACTGCTCCGCCTGCCGAGCATAAGCACGATATGTCGGCTGAATGCGGACACGATAACGATGTTACATTCGACAGTGCAATCACCTACGCGGACGGCAAGCTATATGTAAACGGTACGGAGATTGCGGCGCAGTCGGACGGCTTTGGCAATAACAGTTATAGTTTGGGAGACGGAAATTTCTATCTCGCAAGCGATGCTGAATTTTCGGAAGGTAAGAATTATCTTAAATTTAACGGCAGCGCCAAGCTTTGCCTGAACGGTCATACAACAAACGCTACTATCAACATAGGCCAAAAAAATGACGTCGGCGGCGTTCTGGATATGTGCGACTGTGACGAAAAAAAATTAGGAACAATAGACGCAGCGAACAACAGCGGCGATATTATGAACAACAAGGACGGTGTACAAATTGAAAACGCTTCCTCTGAGAGTGTTAAGAACACCTTTAATATGTACGGCGGCAATATTTACAGGGCATATCGCGGTGTCGTTGCGCTTGCCGAAGGTAACTTTAATATGTACGGCGGAAAAGTGACAGGCGGTACCACTGCTGTGTTTACATGGTGTCCGACGCACCTCTATGGCGGCGAGATAAGCGGCAACGAAACGGGTATAATGGTTTGTTCACCTGTTTATCTGAACAGCGGCGCGGTAATTAAAAATAATACGGTCGATTTGGAGTGGTATGCCTCGTCTGAAAACAAGATTACAATAGACGGCTATGCGCCGGCAGATAATTACAAGCTTACCGTTGGCAAGGAAAATATGAGTAAGCCGTTTGACATAACTACAGCGGCAAATGCGGATTATTCGGGATATTTTGAAGAAAGCGCTGATATTAAAACGGGCGGCTTATGGAAAATCAAAAATTCAGGCGAGGGTGCAAATCAGGTAGTACAGCTTACAGACGCGGAAAATCTGTCGATAACAAAAGACGGCGTAACCTCGTATTATGCCACGCTTGAAAGAGCTTTTGAAGCGGCGGCGGACGGCGACACAATTAAAGCCGAAAAGGATTACGCCGACATAGCCTCAGCATCATTAGAAGACGGAAAAGAGATTACTCTTGACCTTAACGGAAAGCATATTTCCGCACAGGGATCAGACCCCGTCATGCTCGGAACAGATGAAGGAAAGCTCACAATTAAGGGTAACGGCACGTTTGACGGCATAATTGTACATACGGGCGGCGAGCTTGTTATAGAGAACGGCATTTATGGCTATCTCTTTATCTCTTACCCCGATGGCATAACGCTTAACGGCGGAACATTTAAGGGCGGCAAATACTCAGAGAGTAATTCAAGCAGCGGAATTGTATTGCAAATCATGGGTTACGATGAGGACGCCTCAAAGGCAAAGCTTGAGGCTGCGCTGGGAACAGACAGGAAGTTTAGCAAGGAAATTAAAACAAGTACAGTAAGTATTGAAGGGGATACGCTTTCGGCAGCTTATTTTGACGGCGAGGTTAAGGTTCTCAATCTTAATCCGTCACCATCGGCAAGTCCGAGTACATCGCCTGCGGTAACAGATACGCCGTCGGCGAGCCCGAGTACATCGCCTGCGGTAACAGATACACCGTCGGCGAGCCCGAGCACATCACCGTCGGCAAGCCCGACGGCTAAACCGAAGCGCAGAGGCGGTTCGTCGTCAAAATCAACGCCTGCGCCAAAACCGACAGCAACACCGACAGTAACGCCAACTGCCGAGCCTGACAGCTCTCCGAAGCCGACAGGCAATCCGTCAGGTACGGAAAAACAGCATAAGGCGTATATAGTCGGATACGAGGGTTATTTCTATCCGGACGGCAATATAACAAGAGCGGAAACGGCGGCAATACTTGCGCGCCTTGCGGATGATTTTGACGAAAACGGAAGCTATTTAACAAAGTTTAATGATGTCGCGGATAATCTGTGGTATTATAAATATATAGGCTTTATGGAAAGCAAAAATGTTATAAAAGGCTATCCGAACGGCGAATTCAAACCCGAAAACAGCATAACGCGCGCAGAATTTGCGTCAATGATTGCCAACTATGCAGATTTAAGCGATACGGACACATCGGCGGCGTTTGAGGACGTAATCGGGCATTGGGCTGAGGAAGCAATCAAGGCTTGCCAAAACGCAGGTTATATAAAAGGCTATGACAATAAATTCAGACCTGATGAGTTTATAACAAGAGCTGAAGCGGTTTCGATAATAAACCGTGTACTTGGAAGAAATGACATTAAGGACTTCACCAATCCGTTCCGCGATGTAACGGAAAACCATTGGGCGTATATTGACATTATGGAAGCATCTGTTGAGCATAATGTAAAATAATATAAAAACAGAAAATGCACGGTTATAAAACCGTGCATTTTCTGTACATGAGCAAATCTATAAGCCGGGTTCTGTATTAGACAATTATCTATCTCGACGCAAAGTCACCAATGCGCTCCAGCCTTTTGAGGGAACACGCCGAGCAAGCTTAACATTCCCAAAGTTGCTTCGGATAGGGTTTACACACCCCCATAGTTACCTATGGGCGTTGTGGGCTCTTACCCCACATTTCCACAATCACCGCCATAAATAACGGTATTTATTCTCTGTTGCACTCTCCCTAAAGTCGCCTTCGCCTGCCGTTAGCAGGTATCCTGCTCTATGAAGCCCGGACTTTCCTTACCCGAAAACGGGCACAATCGTCTGACTTACTCATTTGTCAATTTCTTTATATTTTTCACACATTCGGCGCAAATATTTTTGCCGCTGAACTGTACTATATTATCTGTCTCACCGCAGAAAATACATGAAGGATTGTATTTTCTCAGCACTATACAATCATTTTCCGTGTATATTTCCAGTGAATCCTTTTCCTCAATATCAAAAATTCGTCTTAATTCAACGGGAAGCACAACACGACCCAATTCATCTACTTTTCTGACAATACCGATTGATTTCATAATTATGCAGCTCCTTTTTTAAAACATTGTGGTTATTATAACATCATTAAAAAAAATTGTCAATATTAAAAGAGAGTATTTTTATATAATTTATTATCTCTCTTTTACCTTTAAAGCAGTCATAAGCGACAAAGCTTTTAAATTAACAAATCTTTTCATCATTTTCTGCGCTTTTATAAGCTCGTCTATTGCCCTTACAACCCGCTTTGCCTCATACTTCCCTGCTAAAAGGTTCAGCTTTTCTTCCTTATCGGAATTTATTATATTTTTTTTCGCTCCGCATTGAATTACTGCTGTATCTCTTAAAAATGAAAGCCAAAAATCAACTATTTTTTCTGCTTCTTCTTTATTTTCGTCAAAAAATTTCTGCACAGAATACGCGTGTATTTTATTTTTAGACAAAAGCTGAGGAAGCATATTAAGCGAATTTTCCCGTAATGTTTCAAAGTTTTCATCCAAAATTATGTCATCGGCATTTCCCGGTATTCCGCCGCAGTACTTTACAAGAAACGGTATTCGGCTCTCCTGTTCGGGATATTTTTCACGAATATACTGTTCGATAATTTTATCGGATACCGGAGGAAAATGTATAAGCTCCGCGCGTGATAAAACAGTCGGCAACAGAACAGAGCTGCTTTCGACAATGATTATAAAAACAGCATAGTCAGGCGGTTCCTCAAGCGTTTTTAAAAAAGCGTTTTGCGCGTCTTCCGTTAAAATATCACCCTCGTTTATTATATAAACTTTTCTTTTTGAATAAAACGGCTTTACCGCTACATCCTCGCTTAAAAGCCTTATAGGCTCAACGCCGATTGTTTTTTTATCGCCCGATTTTTCAATATATATTATATCCGGATTTGTATTTGCTTTCGCGCCGACACAGCACGGGCACGAACCGCACGGCGACACGGCTCTGTTCTGACAGCTTAAAGCCGCCGCGAAAAGACGCGCCGAGGAGTGCTTTAAAAGTCCCTTTTCACCCTCGAAAATATACGCATGAGAGGACGTTCCGTTATGAACGGAGTCAATCAGGTTCTTCATTAAATTTTCATGAAATGTATTATATCCGAACATATTGGAATTCCTTTCAAAATATAATTTATCAATACTATTGTACCACAAAATGTTGTAATCGTAAAGGAGAAAAAATGAATTATATCTGGTGCGGAATGATTATATTTTCACTCATTGTCGCGGCGGCAAACGGCACGCTCAATGAAACCGTAAACGCGGCTTTTGGCGGAGCGCAGTCGTCCGTTGAGGTATTGCTGTCATTTGCAGGAGTTATGTGCTTCTGGACGGGAATACTGAAAATTGCGGAAAAATCAGGGATTTCAGAAAAAATTCAAAAACTGTTAAATCCCGTTATAAAGCTTCTTTTTCCGCACGCCGATAAAGAAGCGAAAAAATATATGAGTATGAACATAACCGCCAATATTCTCGGCATGGGAAACGCCGCCACGCCTATGGGAATAAAGGCTATGA
>CAYUSE010000132.1:0-4660 GCA_964447095.1 uncultured Lachnospiraceae bacterium
ATTGTCTCTGTGTTTATTATAACCTCATGATAATGCCCCGGTGATTCTATAATTTCAAGCGCAAGCTTTGGAATAAGAAAATTATAAAGACTTTTTTCCTTTTTCTTCATTTCAAGCATCAGCTCGCGCACCTTAGCCGCCGCCTGTTCAGCCGCCGACTGATTGCCGTAAGAGACTTGCCATTTATATACCGCGCTTAACAGCTTCGACAGTAACAGCGGTGAAGTGCCGTTATCCATATCGTTTGCCACCTCTGATTTTAAATCACGGTAAGAAGCGCGCTGATAAGGTATATATCCGACCTTGGATAGCATTTTATGAATTTTCTGAATATCTTTTTCCTGCTCGCCGCGCGTCTTGGTATGCTTTACAAGCGTTATGCCGTAGCTTTCCCAATCAGCGTCCTCATGAGTATAGACATATTTAAGACATCCTATTTTTATTTTCGGGTCTTGCGTTGAAGAATCAACATAAGCGACATACTCATGCAAATCCTCATCGTTCCAGCTCTCGGGCTTTGTAAACATTCTCCGCCCCAAGCCCGTCAAAATATATGGAACGGATAATTTCAGAAAGATACTTATATTTTGACCCGTCCCAAAAAGCTCCTTCCATGTTTTAATTTCTGCCGTTTGCTTTACCTCGGCAAAAAATTTTATCAATACCAGCTTGTTTTTCTCACCTAAAGCCTCAAAGCTCTCGTTTATTTTTGTCATGTATGCGGGTATGTCCTTTTTCACAATATCCGCCTGAGCCTTTGCATGCTTGCTCTTAGGGAACACGTTTTCTATTTCATAAGCCTGACCTGAGCAAAGCTTATCAATACATAAATCCGTATAATCCTTTGTCACCTTTTCCGTCTTGTCATCGAACAATCCGATATTATCGTACATGACCTTTAATATTTCAAAACGGACGCTTGCCATATCCTCACTGTCAATCGACGGATAAAGTTCATTTACGCGTATTTTAAACGCCTCGTCACCGCCTGATTTTTTCAGCGTTAAAAGCTTTCCGCCAATGCCTGTTTTTTCCGTGTCGTCATAAGTCGCAACCCAATCGAGAAGCGATGTTACGGACTTGAAATTATACTCGGCGTACTTTTCTCTGAGCGTTTTAACAGGGAATTTAAACAGCGGCGTCGGTTCCTCGCTTACGAAATTCGTCTTTTCAATATCTATGTAAACGCATCCCTCGCGCGTTTCTATGCTCTGTTCCGTTATATTATTTTTACCCTTTATTGTGCCGTGAAAAACAATATTGTGCTGTTTTTCTGACGGAAGATATACATTGTATGTCGATATTCCTACATTTTCAGAAATATCGCGCGGCAGAAGATACTTTAAGGCAATCAGGTAATATGCTGTTTTCTCCTCACTTTCGGTGGATATGCAGATATTTTTTATGTTTTCCGAGGTCAGAAGAACTATCGCCTTGTTTATAAGATACGACATCTCCTTCTTATGCTCCTCGATAAAGCTTATAATTTTCTGCTCCAGGTTTTTGTCGGGCGTTATGTCATTAAGCTCCGGCAAATAATGCACAAGCTCACTTTCAGCCTCCTGCGTTGTCAGATACTTTTTAAACGCCTCGTTTCCGTAATACAATTCCGGTATAAAGTCCGGCGGCACATCGTCAAAAACAAGCGCATGCGCAAAGAAATTTCCGGGCTGCCCCTGAAAATCCACGCCGGAAAACACCGATTGAACCACCGCGTATCTTCCGTCTGAAAGCCGCAGCGTTCTAAATGTTTTCGGAAACAAGTCGGGAACAGACGGGTCTCCTATAACCTCCGAATAAGTAAGCTTATTATTTTTTGGAATTCTGTAGCCCGCAAAACGAATAAGCTCATTTATATTATCTCTGGTGATACCCTGAGTACATGAATACACTCTAAGTCCCGACTGGTTCGCAAGCCCCAATGCATTATCGGACAAGCTATGCTGAACTGAGGTGTATATCATCTGATATACCTTCATTGACTTAACTCCTCTCATTTAGCAAACATGCTGTTTATGTAAATTATTTTAATCCAATTCCTTTAAGCCTGTGTAAAGCTCATAATATCTTCCTTTTTGCTCCAGCAGTTCCTCGTGACTGCCGCGCTCTATGATTTCGCCGTGTTCAAGCACCATTATGGCGTCGGCGTTCCTGATAGTCGAAAGCCTGTGCGCGATTACAAACGTCGTTCTGTTTTCCATAAGCGCGTCCATGCCCTCGTTTATCTGCTTTTCTGTTCGGGTATCAACCGAGCTTGTCGCCTCGTCCAGAATAAGTATCGGCGCTTTTGACAGCGCGGCTCTTGCGATATTTAAAAGCTGTCTTTGTCCCTGCGACAAATTCGAGCCGTCGCCCTTTAAAACCGTATCATAGCCGTCCGTCATGTTCTTTATAAACAGATGCGCGCATGATGTCACAGCCGCCTGTCTTACCTCCGCGTCGGACGCGTCAAGCCGTCCGTAGCGGATATTCTCCATAATCGTTCCCGTGAACAAATGCGTGTCCTGCAAAACGACCGCTATATGCTCACGCAAGCTGTCCAAAGCAATATCTCTTATGTCAATTCCGTCAATCGTGATTTTGCCCTCGTAATTATCGTAAAATCTCGTAATAAGATTTGTTATCGTCGTTTTTCCCGCTCCTGTTGAGCCGACAAGCGCGATTTTCTGTCCCGGATGCGCGTAAATCGAAACGTCCTTCAGAATTGTTTTGTCGCTGTTGTAGCCAAACGTCACATCGTCAATCACCACGTCGCCGTGAACGTCTTTAAGCTCAAATTTCCGTCCTTCATCTTTTTCGGGTTCTCTGTCCATAACGTCAAATACACGCTCCGCTCCTGCAAGAGCCGACATAATATTCGTAACCTGCTGCGCAAGCTCGTTTATAGGACGCGAGAACTGACGCGAGAAGTTAACAAAAACCGTCAGACCGCCTATATCGAGCGCCGCTAACGGAAGACCGCCGCCCCAGCGCGATATAAAAGCTATACAAGAGCCGACAAACGCTGTCAGCGTATAATTTACCTGTCCCAAAGCATTCATGCACGGTCCCATAATGCCGCCGATAAACTGCGCCCTGACCTGCATTTTCCGAAGTTCGTTGTTGTATTCTGAAAATTCGTCAACGATTTTGTCCTCATGGTTAAACACCTTAACAACTTTCTGTCCCGTCACGGTTTCTTCGATAAAGCCGTTTACTTTGCCAAGCGCCTTTTGCTGTTCCATGAAATATTTACGCGATCTGCCCGCTATTGTCATGCCTATTTTCGCCGTAACAGGAGCGACAATGACAGTTACAAGCGTCAATACCCAGTTTGTGTAAAGCATCAGCGCAAGAGTTCCCAAAACCGTTATTACTCCCGAAAAAATCTGCAAAAGCGTGGAATTTAGCATTTCGCCGATTATATCAACGTCGTTGGTAAAACGGCTCATAATATCTCCCGTCGGGTTTTGGTCGAAATATCTTACAGGGAGGCTTTGCAGCTTTTCAAAAAGCTGTTCTCTTATTTGCCGAAGCGTTCCCTGAGATACGCCTATCATTAGTTTTGACTGAACGTATGACGCGGCAACGCCCACGAAAAATACCGCCGCCATAACAAGCAGTCCGACTACAAGATTTTGCACCTTATTCGCCGCTGTTAAAGACGTATCGGCAAGTCCGTTGATTATCGGGCGCAATAAATATGAACCTGCAAGCGTTGACGCGGAGCTTACCATAACACAGACAACCGCCGCCGCTATTTTCGCTCTCTGCCCTTTTAAATAGGAAAGCAGGCGTTTAAATGTCGCCTTTGTGTTTTTGGGATTCTGCTTTTCCTGCATACTTCTTCTGTTTCTTCCCATCTGCGGAGGCATTTACGACACCTCCTTTTCTTTATCCGTCTGCGAATAGTAAATTTCGCGGTATTCCTCCGAGGACTTCATCAATTCCTCATGATTTCCTATACCTGCTATTTTACCGTCCTCAAGAACTATTATTTTATCCGCGTCGATTACCGAAGTAATTCTCTGCGCGATTATTATCTTTGTTGAATTTTTAAGCGAGGTTGAAAACGCCTGTCTGATTTTTGCCTCTGTTGCGGTATCAACCGCGCTTGTGCTGTCGTCCAAAATAAGTATTTTCGGCTTTTTAAGAAGCGCGCGCGCGATACATAGTCTTTGCTTCTGACCGCCCGACACATTGACGCCGCCCTGACCAAGCTCCATTTGATAACCATCGGTAAATTCGGTTACGAAGCCATCAGCCTGCGCCGCGTCAGCCGCGGAACGTATTTCGTCCATAGACGCGTTTTCGTTGCCCCAGCGGAGATTATCCTCAATTGTGCCCGAAAACAACACGTTTTTCTGCAATACCATGCCCACACCGTCGCGGAGATGCTTTAAGCTGTAATCCTTTACATTTATACCGTCAACAAGTACCTCGCCCTCCGTCACGTCATAAAGACGCGGGATAAGCTGCACAAGCGACGATTTTCCCGAGCCTGTTGTGCCTATTATTCCGACAATCTCGCCCGGATTTATTGTAAACGATATGTTTTCCAACACATTTTCCTTGCGTTTCTCGTAATATTTAAATGAAACATTTTTAAATTCTACCTTGCCTGTTGTTACGGTTATGTCCTTATTTTCCGCGCTGTCGTCCGTCAAATCGGGCTCGGTTT
>CAYUSE010000133.1:0-4625 GCA_964447095.1 uncultured Lachnospiraceae bacterium
GGCTTTTTCCGGCTTGTCGCGGCATTATCAAGATACCTCATAATATTTACGCCCTCCATTCTTTATTTCCTCTGTATAAATAGCTTTTATGCGAATATCCGAATCCTTCAGCACAGTTTTTACCACATTCTGCGATCTGTCGCTTACACGTACGGAATATGAACATCCCCCGCCCCCTATTGCCGTTGGAGTATGCGCAACACTCGCCGGCACACCGGCATATTTTTCGATATATTTTGCAAGACGTGTTGCCATCGTTATTGATCCTATTACTATATACAAAAAAATCACTCCCTTTCTGCCATATTTTATAATACGGCAAAAGAAAGTGATTTGTTACTTTATTTAATATACATCAAACGTACTTCGTGGTTTATTGTGATAAGCAACACTCATGACAAGCCCGATTGCAATCAGGTTCGTAACCATTGCCGTACCGCCGTAGCTGATAAACGGCAGCGGAATGCCCGTTACAGGCATAAGACCTATACACATTCCCGCATTCTCAAATGTATGGAACAACAGCATTGACCCGACACCGACGCAAATATATCTGCCATAGAGATTGTCTGCCTTCTGCGCAACACGGAAACAACGGTAAATCAGCACAAACAGCGCAATAAGCACAAGCACGGCGCCTAAGAAGCCAAATTCCTCTGAGATTATGCTGAATATAAAATCGGTATGCTTTTCAGGAACAAGTCCAAGCTGATTTTGCGTGCCCGATAAAAAACCTTTTCCCCAGAACTGTCCTGAGCCTACTGCAACCTTTGACTGAATGACATTGTATCCATAGCCGCGGGGGTCACTTTCGGGATTAAAAAACGCGATTATGCGATTCTTCTGAAAGTCATTCAAATGCTCATATATAAGAGGAAGCGAAGAAATACCGATAACCCCTACAGGGACAATATATTTATATGACAGCTTCGCAACATACATAAGCATCAGAAACATAAATATAAACACAAGCGTACTGCCCAAATCCGGCTGCATCATAACAAGCAGAATTATCACTCCAAGATGAATTAAAAGTCCGATAACTGTGAGCGGTTGATTTATATTTTTTTCACATTGCGAAAGATGATATGAAAACGTAAGAATAAAACAAATCTTTGCAATTTCCGACGGCTGAATACCAATTGAACCAAAACGAATCCAGCTCTTTGCACCAACCTCGTCTGAGCCTATTCCGATAAGCAAAACTAGAATAAGTATCGCAACACAAAATATATAAATTGGTTTTGACAAATTTTTAAATTGCTCATAATCAAAAAAACACGTCAAAAGCATCATGACGACACCGATTACAAACGCTCCCGACTGCACGATTACATTTGTATTTGTGTTAAGCGTTCGTGTTGCCGAAAATATACATACCAAACCGAAAATTGACAGCAATATCGGAATAACAAACAAAATCCAGTCAAAATCCATTGATATGACCGAGCGGCGCGAGGTTTTTTCACGCTTGTCATTTTTTCTTCGCACTGATTATCATCTCCCTCCTTATTATTCTATAATATTTTCCCTTTTATGTCAATTACATGATTATTACATTTAGAGAAAACAAAAAAAGAACCGAGAAAATCTCGGTTCTTTTAATTTATCAACTTAGTGATTATTTGCTAAGCTTTGACTCTGAAGAAACATATACAACAACATCTGTTGCATTGCCGTCTACAGTCTTAATAAGAGCAAATCTCGGAGCTGATGTTACTGCATCCCAAGTGATGATGTTATCCTCATCTGAAAGAGCAGCCTTTGTGATTGATGCCTTTACAAGAGCTGAAGCTGTTGTAGCTGAAACTCTCTCGCCATCTCTTTCCTTGTAGTTTACAAGGTAGATGTTAGCATTATCCTGAATTGTGATATCTATGTTATCAGCCTTATTTGTTTTACCGTCATCATAAACACCGATTTCAACATTCTTGCTCTTGTGCTCGATAACCGGACCGAATACAACCTCAGCGCCGCCGTCTGTATCCATCAATTCTGAAGCATACTTCTGAGCATCAGCCATAGCTGCGTCTACGCCGCCTGATGTAAATGTATCCCAAAGCTTATCATAGTCAGCTCTCTCACCTGCAAGCTCAAGACCTGCTGTTAAGCTGTGAACTGCTATAACCTCGCCCTTAGCGTTTGTATCATACATGAACGCGTCGCCTTCGTTTAGAACACCGTCAACAGCGTCCTTGTTATCTACAGCAACTGTCAATTCTTTGTTTTCGTCATTACCTTCTACAACTGCCAAAGCGATTGTATCTTCTTCTTCTTCATTCTGAACATAAGATGTGCTCTTATATACAGCAACTACTGATGTATCAATAGCCTGACCAGCGTTTGATGTAACAATTACAAATCTGTAGTAGTTATCGCTGTTAGCCTTATTGAAGAAGTAAGCCTCATATGAGTTACCATTCTTAAGTGTTGAAGATGACATTGTCTTAATATCATCAGCCTCTGATGCATCGATGAATGCTGTAGCGTCAAGTGAGATTGTGTACTTACCAATCTTCGCACTGTTCTCTTTATATTCCTGAGAATCATCATTAACTCTACCTGTCTGCTTTTCAGCAC
Organism: uncultured Lachnospiraceae bacterium; assembly: GCA_964447095.1. Classification (GTDB taxonomy): domain Bacteria; phylum Bacillota; class Clostridia; order UBA1381; family UBA1381; genus JALEPO01. The sequence continues at coordinate 2,581 of CAYUSE010000133.1, forward strand.
TGCTTATTTTGCCTGCTGACATATTATACTCAAATACTCTTTCCTGAGGAGCAAATTTCTTTGACTTATCTGTTACATCAGGATAAATAAGCTTCATGAAATCATCAAATCCAAGCTTAACCGGTTTTCCGTCCGGACCTGTTGTATTAAGAACAAAATTATCCTTAACATCAAATTCTGAATCTGTACCGTCAGGAAGGATTAGCTTAACCTTGTTCTCACCGCCAGCTGTCTGATATGCGCCATCAACAATAGCGAATTTCTTTGAATCAAGACCTTCTTCGATTGAAGCAATTCTGTTGAATACATCAAGATATACTGTGTACTCTGTACCTGACTTAAGGTCGCCAACCTGTGAATCAGCAACTTTATAAGTTGTGCCGTTTACAGCATACTTATAAATGTCCTCACCGTCAACTGTCTTATCCTTAGTCTTTGTTGTGCACTTACCTGCATCAGTCTTTGATGATACAAGTACCTCAAAGAATGTTGAAGCATCAAAGCTGTCAGCTGTAACATCGTACTTGATTGAAAGAACATCATCTTCTGCTAAATCCTTAGGATTAACAGCAGCGCCATCCTTTGTGAAGATGTATGAAACCTCTTCATCTGTCAGGTCGATATCCATTGAACCTGCGCCGTCTAAACCGTAAGCAGCGTCAAAGTTAACTGTGATATCATCATCTGCTTCGCCTTCAACACTGTCTACAACAGCTGTACCATAGTATTCAACCATGATCTGGTCCATATAACCGTCTGTTGTTGTGCTGTCGCTTGCAGGTGTGTCGATAAGAATAACATTGCTTGTTGTGTTACCCTTTACATAAGCATCGATAGCTGTATTTACTTCTGCTGCTGTTTCTGCATACTTAACACCGTTTACGAACAATACAACATCGTCAGCAACCTTGTATGATGATGTCTTGTTGCCTTCACGGAAGTAAAGCTTGCCTGAACCAACATAGTCATGACCATTATCTGTATAAACCTTGTTGTCATAATCGAAGTTGTCAGCAAGTGTTTCAACCTGGTCGCCTGAACCTGTCTCAGCTACTGAAAGGATTACCCAATCATCATTGTCATCCTGCTGAATGATAGCTTCAACGTACTTGTTCAAAGCGTCAGCGATTGAAGCGTCAGCGATATACATCTTCTCTGAGTTTCTTGTCTCTGAGCTCTTAACTTCCTCATCGTCAAAGTTCTTAGCAACCTTAACCTGGAAGCGAACCTCGTCAGCCTTCAAGCTTCCGCTTGTTGACTTATTGTTGTCTGTTACCATACCCTTTACTTTGTAAGCATTATGTCTTACTGAAAGGATGTTCTGGTAATCTTCGCCCTTGCCGTTCTTCTGCTCAAGCTCGGGAACAGCATTACCAAATCTGTCGTATGATATTTTACCAGTATCAACGCAAACCGGAGCTGTCAATGTGTTGTCAATCATCTGAGCAACCTGAGCTCTTGTAAGCTCTGATGTGTCTGAAACACCGCTTACGCCCTTACCGATGTCAACCTGGTTAGCATAGTAAAGGTAGCTGTTGGGCCAAGCGTTCTCAGCACCGTTCTTCTGAATTGCCCACTGCTCATAACCAGCAGCACATACAAGCATCTTCATAGCCTGTGCGTAAGTAACGTTTGAATCCGGAGCAAATGTTCCGTCGCCCATACCGTTGATGTAACCGTTTGTAGCAGCTGCTGTTACAAAGCCTGATGCCCAGTGTGAACCCGGTACATCTGTGAATGCTGTGTTTGATCCTGCTGCTGACTCTGCCTGTGCAAGCTCTGCTTTACCAAGCATTGTGATAAGCATCTTTGAAAACTCTGCTCTTGTTACCAATTTATCCGGCTGGAATGTGCCGTCTTCATAACCGTTGATGATGTTCAATGCTGAAAGCTCATCAACAGCCTGCTTATAATTAGCTGAAGCGTCAACATCAGGATAATCGGCAGCAAATGCAACAAGTGTGCTTGCTGACATAGCAAGTGCAGCAACTGTTGAAATTACTTTTTTGAGATTCTTGTTCATAGTCTCAAATCCTCCCTTTTTG
>CAYUSE010000134.1:0-4606 GCA_964447095.1 uncultured Lachnospiraceae bacterium
CCTTCCATGTTTTCAAATCTGATAAGACCCTCGACAGAGTTTTCAAGTTCAATAAATATTCCGAAATTTGCAACGCTTGATACAACGCCGTTGAATGTTTCACCGACAAACTGAGAAATATAGGCTGTTTTCATCAAATCGTCTGTGCCGCGTTCGGCGTTTTCAGCCGCAACCTCGCGGTCGCTTGATTGAACGGCGGCTTTTGACATATTGCAATGAATTTCTTTGCCGTCAAGGAACAGCTTCAGCGCGCGGTGTATGATTAAATCGGGATAACGTCGGATAGGAGAGGTGAAATGGCAGTAATACTTTGCCGCCAATCCGAAATGACCGAGGTTTTCCGTCCTGTAGTCGGCTTTCATAAGAGAGCGAAGCATCCGTGTCGCTACCATTCGCTCTTCGGGTGTGTCCTTTACGCTGTCGAGAATTGACTGTAAGCTTTTTGGGTGAATAGGACTGTCGCCGTCAATACGCTCCCTTATCGAAAGATTAAAGTTTTGCAAAAAAGCGTTAAATTCGGTAAGCTTCTCAACAGAGGGGGCTTCATGCACTCGGTACACAAACGGAAGCTCTGACCAGAACGCATATTCCGCAACTGTTTCATTTGCAAGAAGCATAAATTCCTCAATGATTTTTTCCGATTTTCCGCGCACAATTTTTATTATCTCAATCGGATTGCCGTCCTCGTCAACTCTTATTCCGCTTTCGGGGAAATCAAACTGTATTGCGCCGCGTTTGTCGCGCTTTTTCCGCAGAATTTCCGCGAGATTTTCCATTAAATGCAGTGTGGGCACAATATGCGAATACCGCTCGTTAAGTTCTTCGTCGCCCGATAAAATTTTATTCACATTATTATAGGTCATTCGCTCCTTTGAGCGGATAACTGCCTTTTTTAATTCGTGTGAAACAACTTGTCCCTCGGGATTTACCTCCATAATAACCGACAGCGTAAAGCGGTCAACATTCGGGTTTAAACTGCAAATTCCGTTTGACAGCTTTTCGGGCAGCATGGGAATTACGCGGTCGGAAAGATACACGCTTGTGCCGCGCATAAACGCTTCGTTGTCAAGCGCGCTGTTTTCGCGGACATAATGCGTCACGTCAGCAATATGAACTCCGAGACTGTAATTTCCGTTATCAAGCCTTGACAAAGATACCGCGTCGTCAAAATCGCGCGCATCGTCGCCGTCAATCGTGAAAATCGTCATATCGCGGAAATCCGCCCTGCCGCCTATATCCGTAATTTCATTTGGGATTTTTTCCGCCTCTTTAAGAGTGCTTTCGTCAAATTCCTGCTTTATGCCGTTTTCTAAAATTATGCCCTCGATACTGCCCTTTAACGACTGCTCATTGCCGAGAACGGCTGTAACTCTGCCGTGAATTTTGCCGTCCCTGCCGTATTCGGTAATTTCGGCGGAAACTCTGTCCCCGATTTTAGCTGACATCATATCTTCGGGAGCAATTTTTACGGAGAAATAAAATTGTCTGTTATCGGGATACATTTTGAAAAATCCGTTTTTTTCGCGGCGTATAACGCCGACAAGCGACTTGTTGCCTCGTGATACAACTTTTATAATGTGTCCCTCGCGTCTTTTGTCTTTATTTTCGGGATTGTCAAGTCTTACAAGGACTGTGTCGTTATTTACCGCATCAAGAAGCTTATTGCCCGATACAAAAACATCGCCGCTGTCGTTTAGTACAAATCCGAAAAAGCCTTTGGCATTGCAGCAAAGTACGCCGCATACAATATCTGACGCTTCGTTAATTGCGGCATAACGCTTTTTTTTCGTAAAATAGATTTTGCCCTCTCTTTGCAGCTCGTCAAGGTATCGTGAAAATTCCTCCAAATCGCTTGACGGCACATCAAGAACAGACGCTAATTCTTCAAATTTCAGCGGCATGTATGATTTTGATTGTATAAATGATAATATTTTTTCTTTCCTGTTCATAATATTTTCTTTCTTTTTTGATAAATTCTTTTACATTGTATATTATTTTCTCCTGTTGGTCAAGTTAAAATGTAAACAAATTATGAACTTTGCTGTAAATTTTTTGTTAAATTCATTTAACAAAAAAGGTATTGACTAACGCAAGATATAGTTGTATAATATATCCATATTATTATATATTGGGTTTTTATGCGAACCCTAAAGAAAGGAAATGAAAGCAAATGAAAAAAAAGAGCATTGTTACTCTTTGTTTTGTCATTGCGCTTGCGTTAATTCTTAACTATGTTGCCTTCTTTGGCTTTAACATGGCAGGATTTTCGTACGGCGGCATGTTTGACGAAGAAAAGGGTATCAGAAAAGGCATCGACCTTGCCGGAGGTTCGGTTATAACCTTCCAGGCGGCTGATGACAACGGAAACACGATTGACGCTACAGATGATGACATGAATGTAGTCGAGTCGATTTTCCAGACACGTTTAACAAACGCTGGTTATACAGAAGCGAAGATTTCAAAGGGTGAAGGCGGAAAAGTAACTGTTGAAATTCCGTCAGTATTTGAAACAGATCAGGCGGCAAACCTGCTTGGCGATGTTGCAAAGCTTACCTTTACCGACGCTGACGGCAACGTAATCTTAGAGGGTGCGACCGATATTAAGACTGCTTCATATCAGTATGGTCAGACATCACAGGCAGGCGCTGCTCAGCACTATGTTCAGGTTGAATTTAACGCTGAAGCAAAGCAGAAGTTTGCTGACGCTACAAGAGAAGCTGCGGCAAAAGCAGGCGAGGGTAAGAATTATATTTCAATTATGATGGACGAAACAAATGTTTCATCACCGAGAGTATCGGAGGAAATTGATTCCGATTCATGTATCATTACAGGTGATTTTACGGCGGAAACGGCTCATGACCTTGCAAATAAGATTAAGTCGGGTCAGTTACCGTTTAACTTAAATGTAATCACACAGGAAACAGTCGGCGCTGAGCTCGGCTCGGAGGCGCTTCCCAGAAGCCTTACAGCCGCTGCAATCGGCATTATCCTAATCATGATATTCATGGTTATAATGTACAGGGTTCCCGGTCTTATCGCAGACCTTTCACTTCTTATATATGTAGGTCTTATAGCTCTTGCTATGGGTATCTTCAGAGTAAACCTGAGCCTTTCGGGTATCGCGGGTATCGTTCTTTCAATCGGTATGGCGGTCGATGCGGACTGTATCATATTCGAGAGAATGAAAGAGGAGTTAAGACTTGGAAAGACAATCAAAGCTTCGATAGATGCAGGCTTTAATAAAGCATTCTCCGCAATCCTTGACTCTAACGTAACGACAATCATCTCATGTGTTGTTCTTTACTTGTCAGGTATCGGTACTGTAACAGGCTTTGCAACAACACTTGGTATAGGCGTTATTCTTTCAATGTTTACGGCTATCGTAATTACTAAGTTCTTGTTAAAGCAGCTTGTCGGAATAGGTATTCAGAAGAGAAGCGCGTTTTATAACGCAAAAGCTGTTAAAGGAGGTGCGGAGGAATAATGAAAAATATTAAAGTTACTGAAAACAGATGGAAATTCGTTCTTATTCCTGCACTTGTAATTGTAATAGGTATTGTTATGTACCTTGTTCACGGCGGATTTAACTATGACGTTGAGTTCATGGGCGGTATCAGAATGCAGGTTAATATGCACGCGGACTTCAACAACAAAGAGGTGGCTGACCTTATTCAGGAAAAGACAACAGACACCGTAAACGCGACTGTTCAGACAGGCGACAACAACCAGGTTGCGGTTATTAAAACTCCTCCGGTTGAGGAAAATGTTAAAAATGAAATATTTAACGCTTTAAAGGAAAAATACAATTTGCAGGACAGCGACTTGCTATCAGTATCATCGGCGTCGGCAAGCTTCGGTAACGAGGTTCAGAGAAAAGCGTTATTATACACGCTCCTTGCGATTATATGTATTCTGGTTTATATCATAATCCGTTTTGAGTGGAGAAGCGCTGTTATGGCGGTTATTGCGCTTGCTATAAATATATTTGTTATGGCTGCTGTTTATTCAATAACAAATATTCCGCTTAATACTACGTTTATCGCCGCAATGCTTACGGTTGTCGGTTATTCAATCAATAACACAATCGTTATCTTTGACAGAATTCGAGAGAATTTAAGACTTCGCAAGAAGAATGAGACGATAACAGAGCTTACAAACAAGAGTGTTATGGAAACACTCGGACGTACAATTAACTCAACTGTTACAACGCTTATCACAATAGTTCTTATCTATATCTTAGGCGTTTCGACAATCAGAGAGTTTGCGCTTCCGCTAATCGTTGGTATTATCGCAGGTGCTTACACGTCAATCTTTATTGCAAGCGGCTTCTTAGGCGCATGGAGAGAGTCGGAAATTAAGGCTCGCGCTCAGGCGGCTCAGGAAAGAAAGGCAAACAAGAAGAAATAAAGACAATAAAAAGGCAAAAAAACAACAGGGTAAAAGCCCTGTTGCTTTTTTGTTTTCAGAAAAATTAAAAAAATTACAAAAAAATTACAAATTAGTGTAGACAACCCATGAAAAAATTGTTATAATAAGAACATAGGTTTAAAGCCAAAATAAATAAATTATACAGGAGGAATAGTAAATGGCACATAAGTATGTCTAC
>CAYUSE010000135.1:0-4606 GCA_964447095.1 uncultured Lachnospiraceae bacterium
AACACAAATTGAGGAGAAATCAAATGGAAAATGAAAAAAATATTGCAAAAAATTATAATCCGTCCGAATTTGAGGACAGAATATACAATACATGGGTAGAAAAAGGCTATTTTCATGCAGAATCCGACGAAACAAAAAAGCCGTTTACAATCGTAATTCCGCCCCCGAATGTTACGGGACAGCTCCACATGGGACATGCTCTTGACGAAACGCTTCAGGATATTCTTATTCGTTATAAGCGCATGCAGGGCTATAACGCGCTTTGGATACCCGGTACAGACCATGCGGGTATTGCAACACAGGCTAAGGTTGAGGCGGAAATCCGCGAAAAAGAGGGACTTTCGCGCTACGACCTCGGACGCGAGAAATTTTTGGAGCGCGTCTGGGACTGGAAAAAGGAATACGGCGGAAGAATTATAAATCAGCTTAAAAAAATCGGCTCGTCCTGCGATTGGGAAAGAGAACGCTTTACAATGGACGAGGGACTTTCAAAGGCTGTAAAAGAGGTCTTTGTAAATCTCTATAACAAGGGACTTATTTATCAGGGCTCAAGAATTATAAACTGGTGTCCGCACTGCATAACCGCGCTTTCCGACGTTGAGGTTGACCATGAGGAACAGGCGGGTCATTTCTGGCATATTAAATACCCGATTAAGGACAGCAATGATTTTGTAATAATCGCGACGACGCGTCCCGAAACGCTGTTCGGCGATACGGCTGTAGCCGTAAATCCCGATGACGAGAGATATAAGGATTTGGTCGGCAAAATGCTGCTTCTGCCGCTTACAGACAGGGAAATTCCCGTTGTTGCGGACGAATATGTTGATAAGGAGTTTGGAACGGGCTGTGTTAAGATTACGCCCGCTCACGACCCGAACGACTTTGAGGTTGGTCTGCGTCATAATTTAGAGCAGATTAAGGTTATGAACGATGACGCGACCATGAATTCTTATGCGGGCAAGTATGAGGGAATGGACCGTTATGAGTGCCGCAAGGCAATGATAAAAGATCTTGATGAAATGGGACTGCTCGTAAAGGTAGAGGATCACAGTCACAATGTCGGACAATGCTCGCGCTGTGGCACGACGGTTGAGCCGATTATATCAAAGCAGTGGTTTGTCAAGATGAAGCCGCTCGCTCAGCCTGCGATTGATGCGGTAAAAAACAAGGAAACGGAATTTGTTCCTGAGCATTTTGAAAAGGTGTACTTCCATTGGCTTGAAAATATCCGCGACTGGTGCATATCGCGCCAGCTTTGGTGGGGACACAGAATACCGGCGTTTTACTGCGACGGCTGCGGTGAAATGGTTGTAACGAAGGAAGAAAAGCCTGTATGCCCGAAGTGCGGCAAGGAAATGCGTCAGGACTCCGATACGCTCGACACATGGTTCTCGTCGGCATTATGGCCGTTTTCAACGCTCGGCTGGCCCGAAAAGAATAAGGATTTAGATTATTTTTATCCGACAAGCGTGCTTGTAACAGGCTACGACATAATTCCTTTCTGGGTAATGCGAATGATGTTTTCAGGAATTGAACATACGGGAAAAGTTCCGTTTAAGCATGTGTTTATTCACGGTCTTGTGCGCGACAGTCAGGGAAGAAAAATGTCAAAATCCTTGGGCAACGGCATTGACCCGCTTGAAATTATAAAGGACTACGGCGCGGACGCGCTTCGTTTTACGCTTGCAACAGGCAACGCGCCCGGCAACGATATGCGTTTTTACACAGAAAGAGTTGAAGCAAGCCGTAATTTTGCAAATAAGATTTGGAACGCGTCGCGTTTTGCGCTGATGAATTTGGATATTACCGAAAACAAGCTGCCGGATATATCCGATTTGCAGCTTGAGGATAAATGGATTTTATCGAAGTACAATGAGGTTGTAAAGGCGGTTACGGAAAACCTTGATAAGTTTGAGGTTGGTATTGCCTTGTCGAATTTGTATTCGTTTATATGGGAAAGCTTCTGCGACTGGTATATCGAGTTTGTCAAGCCGAGATTGTTTGACAAGGAAAATCCGACAGGCAAGACGGCGCAGTATGTTCTGACTTATGTTTTGTCAAACACAATGAAGCTTCTTCATCCGTTTATGCCGTTTATTACAGAGGAAATATGGCAGCACCTTCCGCATGAGGGCGAAAGCATAATGATTAGCGAATATCCGTCATACGATAAAGCCCTTGAATTTGAGGACGAGGAAAAAGCAATGGAGCTTATCATGGGCGCAATTTCGGCAGTAAGAAACAGACGCGCCGAAATGAATGTGCCGCCGTCAAAGAAAGCGAAGATTATAATTGTAACGGATAAAACAGATGTTTTCTCAAAGGGCACGGCGTTTTTTGAAAAACTAGCGTCGGCAAGCGAAGCGGCTGTTCAGACCGATAAGAGCGGAATAAGCGAAAACGCGGTAAACGTCGTTGTTCCGTCGGCTGAAATCTATCTGCCGCTTGACGAATTGGTGGACAAGACAAAGGAGCTTGAACGCTTAAATGCCGAAAAGAAAAAGCTTGAGGGTGAAATTAAGCGCGTTGAGGGCAAGCTTTCAAATGCGGGCTTTGTTGCGAAAGCGCCGCAGAAGGTAGTTGACGAGGAAAAGGCAAAGGGCGAAAAGTATAAGGAAATGCTTGACAAGGTACTTATAAGCATAAAAAATATGAGCAGCATGTAAAATAAATAACGGCAAGCCATATCCCCACGGACAAAGAAAAGGTGATAGTTATGAAATACAAAAAAGCGCTGGAATTTGTTCATTCAATTCCGAAATTCCGCCGCCCGCTCGGCAACGCGAATTTGAGGCGTTTGCTTGAATGTCTGGAAGCGCCGCAGGATAAGCTTAAATTTATTCATATCGCGGGCACGAACGGCAAGGGCTCAACGGCGGCTATGATTGCGTCCGTTTTGCGCGAGCAGGGCTATAAGACGGGTCTGTTCACTTCGCCGTATATTGAAAAATTCAACGAGCGGATACAGATAAATAATGTGTGTATTTCAAACGAAACCTTGTCGGAATATATATGGTTTGTTAAAGATACCATGGAAAAAAGCAATGCGCCTGTTTCAGAGTTTGCGTTTATCACTGCCGCCGCGCTTTTGTATTTTGCAAATGCAAAATGCGATTACGTTGTGCTTGAAACGGGCATGGGCGGAAAATATGACGCGACAAACGTAATAGAAAACAGCGTTGTGAGCGTGATAACGCCGATAGGGCTTGACCACATGCAGTATCTGGGCAATACAATAGAGGAAATAGCCGAGGAAAAATGCGGAATAATCAAGAAATACGGAACGGTAATTTCTGCGCCCAATAAGGAAGCAATGGAACGTATTGCGGCTGAATGCAGCCGTATGAATGCAAGATTGACGGTTGTGGCTCCCGCCGAAAAAACGGAGGGCGGAATAATTTACAAAAACAGAAAATATCCGCTCAGTCTGCAGGGCGATTATCAGCGAATAAACGCCGCCGTCGCGCTTGAGGCTATTTTTGCAATGCAAAGACAGGGCATTGAAATAAGCGACGACGCGATAGACAAGGGATTTGAAAATGTAAAATGGAAAGCGAGATTTGAGTTTGTGCGCGATAATGTGATAATCGACGGCGCGCATAATATTGACGCCATGAGGGCGCTGACGAAATCCCTTCGCGGCCTGCACAAAAACGTAATTGCCGTAACGGCTATGATGGAGGATAAAGCCTATAAGGAATGTATAAGGGAAATTTCGGGGGCGGCAAGGACGGTTATAGCGACCGAGCTTGACATGCCGCGCTGCTTAAAAGCCGAAACGCTCGGTGAAGTAAGCGGTGTAAGCTGCCGTATTTTAGTTGAAAGCGATTTGGAAAAAGCGATAGAACTTGCGCTTTTTGAAGCGGAGGACGAGGAAATTATCTGTATTTGCGGCTCGCTGTATCTTGCGGGCGAGGCAAGGAAAATTTTTTCAAAAAACATCTTGCAAAATCAATAAATATGTGTTATACTGTCAAATGGCGTACAATGTGCCGAAATTTAAGAAAGGAGGAATATTCATGAAGGAAGGAATACATCCCGAGTACAAGCAGACGACAATTCGCTGCGCTTGCGGAAATGTAATCGAAACAGGCTCGACAAAGGAAAATATTCAGGTCGAAATTTGTTCAAAATGTCACCCGTTCTTTACAGGTAAGCAGAAGCTTGTTGATACGGGCGGACGTGTTGAAAAGTTCAACAGACGTTTCAACAGACAGACAAAGCAAAGCTGATTTCACTTTGCGCTTAAATTGAATTTGAAATTACAAGGTTAAACCTATGTCTTAGGAGTCCGAATCACCAACGGCTGCTCGGCAATAGGGGATAATTGATTATAGGAGGTGAAACAACATGACAAAAGAGAGAAAACAGCAGATTATAGCTGAATTTGCCACTCATGAGGGCGATACAGGCTCGCCGGAGGTTCAGGTTGCGCTTTTAACGGAAAGAATTAACCACTTGAACAACGAGCATCTTAACTTTCACAAGAAAGACCACCATTCAAGAAGAGGTCTTTTGATGATGGTTGGTAAAAGACGCGGTCTTATGAACTACCTAAAGAGCCAGGATATCGAAAGATACCGTGCGCTTGTTGCTAAGCTTGGTC
>CAYUSE010000136.1:0-4593 GCA_964447095.1 uncultured Lachnospiraceae bacterium
CCTCTGATGGACGACATCACAATATACCAAGACCGTATTCAGGAGGTCTGCCGATATATCTGCAATTACTATAATAAGCCGATTTCATTAAATGAAATGGCAAAAATCGCATATATGTCTCCTACATATTTTTCAAAAAAATTTAAGCGCGTGACAGGCTTCGGATTTAATGAGTACCTGAATAATGTCAGAATAAAAATGGCTACAAACCTGCTTATGGAAACACAGCTTTCCATTACAGAAATCGCAACCTTCTGCGGTTATCAGGACAGCAACTATTTCGGCGACGTATTCAAAAAAATTATCGGCATTTCACCTAATAAATACAGAAAAAAGCATTATATCATATAAAAAAAGGGACACCGTCCCTTTTTTTATTTCTTATACGATTTATAAAATTTATATTTTCCGTTTTCATCATTTATAAGTCTGCCGAATTCCTGTCCGTCATACGAGTTCAAAACATATCCGTATTCCACTGATTTACACAATAGCCCGATTACTTTATAATCCTCCGTAAGCCCCATAAACACACCTTCCGATATGTATGCACTTTCCTCATTTTTTACAGGTATAAGCTTTCCCTCAGGGCGAACTCCTCCCGTATGCCATATACATCCGCGCATATCTCCTTCACTGCTGCATGCTCCGCGGATATTTTCATACCAGCCTGTACATTTAACATCAGAATAATACATAACAGAATTCATTAAATAAATTCGTCCGTCCTTCTTATTCAGAGCCTGTGATTTATCAAGCTGTAATATTTGTTTTGATATGTTAAAATCCCGCTCCGACACATCTTTATACTGAACTGTAATTCCTGCCCCTGATATTGTACATATAAATGATGAAATTGATAATATAATAGCTGAAAGCACCTTTCCCGTTTTCTTGGGAATCATATTAAAAAGCTCGCTTATTACAGTGCTTAATCCAATTATAAGGAAAAACACGGCGCGAATTGTAAATCTTGTATCTTCCAGAACATAAAACACTGCTGCTCCCGCTATGCAAAGTCCAAGGGCAGACGCCGTTTTTTTAATACTGAATTTATTTTTATTGCGCCAAATTGAGGAAGATATTCCAAATACAACAGAGCAAACTGCCGTTACTGCTGTCATACATCTCGAAACTGCCTTTTCTCTCAATCCAAATACTAATATTTTTATATTTATATGTCCTAAAATTTCTTGTATGCACTTGCTTATCAGCTTTGTATGCTCCCAAAATCCCGACGTAAGCAATCTGCCTCTTACTTCAAGATTAACAGATGATTTGTTTAAAATATAATAAATTGCAATCGCAGACGCGTGAAGCAGCAATATTAAAGCCAAAGCAGGATTTTTCTTATTTTTCAGTATCAAACAAACTCCCGAATACACATAAACCGCAACAGCAGGCTCATAAAATCCAACAGTCAAAAAACCCGAAAAAAAATAAAAAATAAGAAAACGCTTCTTTGCGCTGTCAAAATATTTTTGCAGCAGCAGTACTGAAAGTCCAATAAAAAATACAGAACAAACAATTCTGACAGACGCTGCAATCCAATATGTAGCCTCCATATTCAGCGGCAGCAAACAGACTGCAAGTAAAAATCCACCGCCTGTCCCGAAATCATATCGCCGCATCATATAAAGACATAGTAGCGTCCCCGCAATCAATATACCGCTCATAATACACTGAGCTATCCATAAATGATTATACAAAGGCGCAATTATAAACATATCGAACAATCCTGCGGCAGGACGTATCGTGAGCTTTTCATTTGGTATTATAAAATCCATTTTATTTTTATATAAATCACCGTACAGAAACCAATCGTCCATTACGGGATAGTATTCTTGCGAAAGTCTTTGAATGAAAACAAGACAGCATAAAGAAAAAACCATCAAAAAAAACGCTTCTTTTTTTAATTTCCCCATAATATAAAAATGCACCCCAACTTATTCTTATAGTAATAACATTATATATCTATAAAAACAATTTGTCAACTCTATAAATATAATTTTTTTGTACTATTGATGATATAATGATAAGTGAGGTGTTATCTATGAATGTTGGTAAAAGAATAAAAGAGCTGAGAGAAAAGCGAAATATTACTGTAAATCGCCTTGCAAATCTTGCCGGTATCTCTCAAAGCTATCTCCGTGATGTAGAACTCGGCAATAAAAATCCCACTGTCGAAACACTTTCTTATTTTTGTGATGCTCTTGATATTTCATTAAAAGATTTTTTTGATGAAAACAATAGTAAAATAAATGTATTTTTAATATCGGCTATTTCTAATCTTTCTGATGAACAACAAATGAAGCTTGCCGAATTTATACAAACTCTTAAATAAACTTCTTTTGAATGAAGCATATTGTAATTATCACGGAAAAAGCCTTCCTTTTCGGAAGGCTTTTATTTACATCACAGGAACCATTGTGTCAAGAGAATACCAAACATAAACCTTTACATTTTCCTTTGTATCGTCAAAATCCTCGGGTTTGGGGATTTCGTTTACGCCTGTTTTTAATTCCTGATTATTCTTAATTTTCACCTCCGAAAGCTTGCCATCCTCATAGCAGACAAAAATCACAGCCGCATAAATATCCTCAGCAGAATATATAACAGCCTGATGCTTTCTGGCGTCATACGTGGCTTTTTGAGCTATAGGCGTGCCTGTCGGTACGGGTGTATTCTCAGGCGAAGCGCTCGGAGTTAGCGCCGGCGCAGGCGTCAATGTCGGTATTGGTGTTGATACCGGCTTAGGCGTCAAAGTCGGTGTAGGTGTAGGTGTAGACGTAGGTGTAGGTGTCAAGGTTGGAATCGGTGTAGGTGCTGATGTAGGCTTAGGTGTCGGTATTTCCGTTGTGTCAGGCAAACCGCTCGTTTTTACATTTGAAAATGACGCGATTGAATACCACGGCAGCATCGGACTTGCTTCATTGGAATTTCCAGCGACGCTGTCGACCGCCAAACCTATGTATGCATTTTTACTCCAGCCGCTTATATCAATCGTCAGCGGCTGACGTATGTTATCCGTCCAATTCTCGCCGTCGTTAGACACAGACATCGTAAGCTTATCGCCATTTCGGGCAATCTTCATATACTTTGGCGGCGCGAGATTTTTCTCAGGGTCTGTTGTGTCATAAGAACTGTTGTTTTCAACCGCGTTTCCGCTCTTATCGCGAAGCCAATTAAGCGTTGCCTCACCGCCCGTTTTTGTTCTTTCAATAAGCTGAATATTCTCACCGTATTTTTTCCATCCGTCGCTTAGCATTATCATTCTCGAATTGTCGTCAAGGCTTTCACGGAACATAATACCGCACAGCGCGCCGTTTTCGTACTTTGGAATACTCTCGGTTCTTACGGAAAACTCAAAATCACCGTTTGTCGGGTGCTTCCAATAACTGAACGCATCAGATTTTTTTCCTATCAAACCGCTTCCTGCAATATAGACTTTGCCGTTATCGGTCCATACCGCATTTTTACCCGAATACGGAGTTTTGCCTATTTCAACGGTGCTGCCGCTTTCTATAGAGCTGTCGGTTCTTGTCACATAAACAATAGATGTCGGTGATGTGGTTGACTCACCTTTATTGTTATACGCTCTTGACGTGATAAAATGAACTCCTGCCTCTAATGACAAATTTTTATTGATTTTATCACTATTTACGGTATCAATCAGTGTTTCTCCGTCATAAAGCTCAATCTTTGCTATGCTCGTTCCCTGCTTTGCTTTAGCTGCTGCCGAATATGTCACAGTCCCTGTTTCGTCTGTAACCTCCCAGAAGCCGGTGTTATCCGTCTTATCAACCGTTTTCGCTGTGTCCGCAACCGCAGGCGAGTTTACAGTAATATCCGGATTTGTCGGAACACTCTGATTTTGTGTCCAATCATTTACATATTCCTCTATCCACGTGTAACCTGAAGGAGCAATATCCGTTTCCTTTTTGCTTCCCATTCCGTTTGCTGTTTTCCAGTCAGACGGAATTGAAAATGTTCTTTTTTCTGATGTTATGCCGCTGAAACCACCGACCTCGTTTATGCCGTTTATAATTCTGCCCGTACCGTTTTTAACATCATTTACAACACGTGCATCAATACTGTCGCGCTTCGGCAGTGTCGCTCCGACATTGTTCAGAACATACTCACAAGCCTCCTCCGCCAACTGCTGTGTTATAGCGTATTCGCCCATATCAATCGGAGTGTCTATAAGATTTGTCAGTTTCTGATTCATAACATAGTTCTCACTTGCAATATTGTTTTGTGTTGCTTCACTGCTGCCGAATACATAGTTACCGTTTATATAAAAGTTTGATTTTGCCGTCTGACCGTTATAGCTGACCTTGCCGCTGTTCGTCGCCTCAAATATCTTATAACGTATGCTTTGCTTTGTAGACGGTCCAAATTTATAGTAGTTATTGCGTATATTTACGTTTGACGCGTATTCAGGCGCGGAATATCTCACCCATGCATTGTACGAATACGGCTCGCCGCCGTAACAACTGTTATTTCCCCAATAATAAAGCACATTAATCACCATATCGGTTGATTTGAGGTTTCTGACAAGTCTCGGATTGAGGCTGTCGTGGTGCGCGAACA
>CAYUSE010000137.1:0-4567 GCA_964447095.1 uncultured Lachnospiraceae bacterium
TCCCTCGGGAAGAACTATTTCTCGGACAGTAGGCGAATAATCGAAATCGCCAACCATTATAACACCCTCGGGAATAATAATTTTTTCAACTACCGCTCTTTCATTTGCATAAGCATGACGTATCTCCGTCACCTTGTGACCTTCGATTTCAGACGGAAATGTTACCTCTTTTTTCTCTGTTCCATAATGAACTCCTGTAATAATGGCGTTATCGCCTTCAATCTCATAATAGTATGTTATACCATCCTCCATGTAAGTTTCATTATCAAAAAAATCTGAATATGCAGATGGAATCAGCGCAGCGGTTAAAACCGCTGCACATAAAATTGAGGTTAGTTTTTTCATTTTTATCTCTCCTTTATTCAATCCAATCCACTGTTAAGCCGAGGGCTTCGGCGGCGAAGCGGATAGGGATATAAGTGCGTTCTTCGGAAATTACGGCTTGCGTATCCATTTTTATGTTGTTCCCGTCAACGGTCATGGTGTCGCTGCCGATTACGATTGTTATGATTTTGCCGTCCTGCGTGATTGTGACGGTCTGATTTGCGCCGTCCCAATCTACTTTTGCGTTAAGCATTTCCGATACTGCTCTTACAGGCACAAGCGTGCGGTTGTTGCCGTCGATAAACGGCTGTGCGTCAAATTCAACAGTCTTGCCGTCAACGCTTATTTTGATTTCATCTCCGCCTTTTACCTCAAGCTTTTTCGGCTCGGGTGACGCGGCAGGAGCCGCAGTCGCTTTTGGCTTTGCTGTCACTTTCGGCTTATCGGTTGCCTCGGGCGTTTCCGTTTCTGCCGGTTCTTCGTCCCAAGAAAATCTCAGCTTGCCCGGCGGCGGCGTAACTTCCACGCCGTCTTTTTTGAGCGACAAAACGCCTGTGCTTATTTTCACGTTATCCGGCAAATCAATATTTTTGATTTTATCACAGTCTAAAAAAGCGGTTTCCATAATGCTCACATTATGATTTGACGGTTTAATGGTAACCTTTTTCAGGTTTTTGCAATTCTCAAAAGCACTGCCGAGTATTTCCGTCACGGACGAAGGAATTACAACGCTTTCAATATCCGTTTCCGAAAACGCGCCTATGCCTATCTTTTTCACCGTATCGGGAATTACAACGTCCTTGTCGTTTCCTAAATATATCTGTAAAGTACCATCGCTGTCTATACCAAATTTGTTGGCTTCGTCTTTGATTTTAAAATTATTTTTAAAATCACTATCATAAAAAGCCCGCCAATTTTTGGTGATAACCGACTCCTTTGCGTTGACTTTCTTTAATGTTTCAGGGAAAACATTCAATCCCATTTTCGGACTTCCCTTAATTGTAACACTTTCCATTTTGGAATATCTAAACGCGCGGTTTTTTATTTCTGTTACACTCTCCGGAATGGTAACCCCCTCGCTTAACTCTGCAGATCCGAACGCGTTCTCTCCTATATATTCAAGGTTCGGCGGAAATTCAATCGATTTAAGCTTTTCCGCGCCTTGAAATGCGCCTGTGCGTATAGCTATCAGGGACTTCGGAAGAGTTAATTTTGTCAAATCACGCGCATTTCTAAACATATATTCTCCGATTATTTCAACGCCGTCCTCGATAACAATCTCTTCAACGCCTTCCAACGCCAAACCAAAATCACATTCAATCATTTTCATTGTGCCGGGGAAGATAATTTTTTTCGCATTTGAGTCTTTAAAAGTGTCAGGGTCTATTTTTTGCACAGTATCAGGGATTCTAACTTCCTCCGCCTCGCCCGCATATCGCATTAGCTGTGTTCCATTCAAAATCAGAAATTCTCCCTTGTAATCACTAAGAAATTTACAGTCGGGATTAAAAATACTCTTTCCTATATACTCAGCCGTCATATCCCAATCCAAAGAGGACAGATTTCTTGAAGCAAGAGCGTAATCGCCTATATATTCCACCCCGTCGGGGATTGATAGCTTCTTTACTCTTGTATTATCAAAGCAATCCGAGCAAATGGATTTAAGAGTAGACGGGAGATTTACCGTTTGCAGCTTTTTACAACCACAAAATCCATCATTCGTTATTTCTTCAAGTCCCTCGGGCAATACAACTTCTTTTAAATCCAAATCGTCAAAGAAGCCGCCTACTTTAATAACTCCCTCGGGAATAACTACCTTCTCAACAATATCGTTGCCCAAAAGCGCATACTTTATTTCCACCACAGGATAACCCTCAATTTCTGAGGGGAATATCAATTCTTTTGTTGTAACTTTATTATCAATACGCTCAATAATTGCATTACCATTTTCAATGCTGTATAGATATTCTATTCCATCTTCGGTATAAACATTTTCCTTCGCCGTTACAGTTGGGATAAGCGCAGCGGTTAAAACCGCTGCACTTATTATGGATAGGATTTTTTTCATAAATAAATCAACCTTTCTGCCCTCAAAATAAATTTTAATGATGTTACCGAGGGCTCAATAACGCATATATCGACAATTTTCAATCACCCTATATATATTTTATCACATCTCCTTTCAAAAGTCAATTTTAAATTATAAATTATATTATAAATTTATAAAATTAAAATATAATATACAATTAGAGGTGAATATGTATGGAATACTTAGGAATGAAATTAAAAGCTCTGCGTCAAGCGCGCGGCATTACACAAGCAAAGCTGGCGGAAATTGCCGGAGTGGTGACTGCCACAATTTCATCATACGAAACAGGCGGAAATTATCCGTCCGTAGAAATCCTGATTAAACTCTGCCGTTATTTTGACGTATCAGCAGACTATTTACTCGGTCTTAAAGACACTCGTAAATTTAATATGACGGATTTAACAGACGATCAGTTTCAATCAGTACTGCTTATTATTGAACAGTTCAGACAGCTAAACAACCGGCTTGATGATGAATGATTGTAAGCTCGTCCACAGTACCCTGCTTGCTTCCCATATCAAAAATATAGCACTTTTTTAATCAATTTTCAATAAACATGTCATGAACGACACGATTTTTGTAATGAACGACCGATTTTTAACAAAATTTTACAATAAATAAAAAACAGTATCTTTTATGATACTGTTTTATTTTCCCACACAGAATTCATGAAAAATCGTATTCACAATGTCCTCAGACACGGTTTCACCCGTTATTTCGCCGAGACTTTCTATAGCGGCGTTAATGTCAATCGAGGCAATGTCCGAAGGCATTCCTGTATTTATAGCGTCAACCGCTCTCATAAGCGCCGCCGATGCGTCAAGCAATGCGGATTTATGACGCATATTCGTAACGATTGCGCTGTCGCCCTGCTCTATTTCCCCAAGATTGTAAGTCCTGCGGATAGTTTCGGACAATTCGTCAAGTCCGCTTCCTGTTTTCGCGCTGATTTCAAGCACAGGCGATTTTCCCGACTTCGCTTTTACAGCTTCAAGATATTTGCTTTGTCCCAAGTCAGTTTTGTTAATTAAAATTATTCGGTTTTTATTGCGTGTTGCCGACAACACCTCTCTGTCCTCGTCATCAAGCAGCGCGCTGCCGTCAAGCACTGCTATTACAAGGTCTGCGTCCTCTATCGACTGACGCGATTTCTCCACGCCGATTTTTTCGACAACATCATCCGTACTGCGTATTCCCGCAGTATCAACAAGCAAAAGAGGTATTCAGTTTAAGTTTATCTATTCCTCTCTTATATCACGCGTAGTTCCCGCAACATCGGTTACAATCGCCCTTTCCTCTCTCGCAAGGCTGTTTAAAAGCGACGATTTCCCGACATTGGGCTTTCCGACTATTGCCGTTTTTATTCCGTCACGTAATATTTTTCCGCTGTCGGCTGTTTTTAAGATCTTTTCTACCCTATCCCTGCACTTTTGACATACGTTTTTGATGTCAAGAACCGTTATATCCTCCAAATCCTCATCGGGATAATCAATTATTACTTGCATCTGCGCCGCTAAATGTACAAGCTCCTGTCTTACAGACGCAATTTCCTTTGACAGTGTTCCCTGAAGCTGTGAAAGCGCGTTACGCTTCGATAATTCATTTTTTGCGTTGATTATATCTATTACAGCCTCAGCCTGCGATAAATCAATTCTGCCGTTTAAAAATGCGCGCTTTGTAAACTCTCCCGGTGCCGCCATATACGCGCCTGCTTTTATTATGCAGTCCAATACATTGTTTGATGCCGTAATTCCGCCGTGCGTGCTGATTTCGACAACGTCCTCGCGCGTAAAGGTTTTCGGCGCGCGCATAACCGTCGCCAGAACTTCATCTACCCTTTCGCCGTCTGCGTTTTTGATAAAGCCATAATGCACCGTATGCGAAGGCACGTCCAAAAGCTTGTCCTTTCCCGAAAAAACCTTATCCGCAATTTTCACCGCATCGCTTCCGCTGATGCGTATTACCGCAATTCCGCCTGTGCCGAGCGCAGTAGAAATTGCCGCTATCGTCTTTTCCATGATAGATATTAACTCCCCTCACAAAACTAAGGATTTAAAGATTATTTATCACTCAAAAGCTCCTTAAGCTCCTCCATGAATGTATGTATATCCTCAAATTGCTTGTAAACGGAAGCAAATCGCACATAAGCAACCT
>CAYUSE010000138.1:0-4470 GCA_964447095.1 uncultured Lachnospiraceae bacterium
GTTATCCTCCACGGTCGATTATAATAACCGATAATTTATTATTATCCTTTGTTTTTATATAATTATATCATTTCAAATCATATAAGTCAACAAATATTTACCTTATACTACCAATATCGACAAAGCAGAATATATACTATATAATTCATTGTATAAATACACATTAGTAAAAAGGAGATAATGCAATAATGGAAACAAAAAATAAAGTTGAAAAGTACTTGAAATACTGTTTGGAACAAAAGAAATTAAGTGCTCATACATTAAAAGCTTATCGCATTGATTTAACGCAATATATCGCTTTTAAAGAGGGGATAAGCCTATCTAAAAATGATTTAACAGACTATATTAAGCATTTGCACCAAAAGTATCAACCAAAAACAGTCAAACGAAAAATCGCCACGTTAAAAGCGTTTACTCACTATCTATACTATAATGATATAATAGAACTCAATCCATTTGACAAAATTGATACGAGTTTCAAGGATCCGTTACGTCTGCCTCGCACTATTCCTGAACACATAATACATCAGCTCTTAACTGCATCGTATAAGAACATAGAGAATTCTATGACGGAATATGAAAAGCTTACTGCTATTCGCAATACTGCAATTATTGAGCTTTTATTTGCGACCGGAGCAAGAATTTCCGAGATTTGCTCGCTTAAAACTGAGAACATCGACCTTACAGCAAGAACAGTGCTGATATTCGGTAAAGGCTCAAAGGAACGCATTATACAAATAGAAAATGATGACGTTATCGCTATTTTGCATCAATATATTAAAGCATTTTCTGATTGTATCCGCTCTGATGGGTATTTTTTCCTTAACAACCGTCACACCTGTATTTCCGAGCAATCAGTAAGAACTATTATTAAAAATCTTGAAAAGCAAATCAATTCACCGATACATATTACGCCGCATATGTTCCGTCATTCTGTAGCTACACTGCTGCTTGAGGAGGATGTTGATATTCGTTACATACAAAGAATACTCGGACACAGTTCAATTAACACAACCCAAATTTATACTCACGTTACATCATCAAAGCAAAAAGAAATTTTACGCACAAAGCATCCCAGAAATAAAATCCATATATAATTTACAAAGGTCGCCCTGCCATATAAGCAAAGCGACCTTTAAAATAATTATATGAATGTACCAACTATTCAGCCAATGAAACCTGTTCGTCTGCCGTACAAAGCGGTTTCATACTAAACATACTTTCCCAAAGCATTACCTTAACAGTGCCGCTTGCGGTAAAGTTTATCGGCGTAACAGGTGTTTCGCCTTTTTCTACCGTTACAGTCTGCGCCGATAGGCTTGTAAGTCTGCCGCTGCCGTTATACGCAGCGAAAAGTACGGTATATGTACCCGCTTTTGGCGCATTTACAATAGCATTGCCGCCCTCATAGCGAATACTGAATTTCTCCGTATCGCCTGTACCTGTCGCAGGAATTACCTGTGTTTCACGCTCACTGCAAGCTGAACAGGTACGCGAGTTCTCGCCGTCCTCTATTTCGGTTGCGGGTTTTGTGGTTTCCCAATCGCCCCAAGTGTGTCCCTTTGCCGCGATTGTCGGGATTGCTGATATTTCGGTTGTGCCGTTCTCGTCCGAGAATAATTTATCACAACCCATACATTCCCAATACGCGCTGTTTCCGCTTTCGGTGCAGGTCGGCTCAGCTGCTTCGTGTGGAGTAAGCCTATGACCTGTTGCGTCAATGGTCGGAATTTCTGCAATTTCCGTTTCGCCGTTTTCGTCCGAGAACAGCGTGCCGCAAGCCGTACATTCCCAATATTCGCCCATTCCGCTTTCGGTACAGGTTGCCGCCTTTTCCTCGTGGTGAGTTATGCTGTGTCCTGTTGCTTCTGTTTCTGGAACGGAGTAAATTTCGGTATTGCCGTCCTTGTCGCTGTAAAGACGGTTACAGTCCACACAAGACCAATATTCGTCATTTCCGCCCTCTGTACAAGTTGCCGCAACTGCCGCGTGATGCTCCAATACCGAGTGCGCGGCGATAAGCTGAATTCCATTGCCGTTTTGTATTATCGCGTAATCGCCGCTGTCGCTTACAAAACGCGAATAATATTCGCCGCCGTTTGCGCTTATATCAACGGGACTTCCAGCCGTTACGGTTTCAGCAGGCGTAAAACCTACGGACGCGTTCTCTCCGAGCGCGGTTGCGGAAATTGTTTCCGCGCCCTTAACATTGCAGATAGCGCCGTCAACAGTATTGTTCGTGATAACGGGATTACCCTCCTTGAAGTTAATCGTGCCTGTGCCGATAATACCGCCGCCCGCGTTATTCGTAATCGTGCCGTCGTAAATATTGACAGTACCGTTGTTTATTATCGCCGCGCCCGTGTTGCCCGTGATAATGCCGCCGTAAATATTAAGAGTACCGTTGTTTATTATTGCCGCGCCCGTGTTGCCCGTGATAGTACCTCCGTAGAGGTTCATTGTACCGCTGTTTTCGATTATGCCCGTGCCGCTGTTTTCCTTAATAGTGCCTTCAAAAAGGCTAAACGTGCCGCCTTTGTCTATCTTTATTACGCCGTTCGTTCCGCCGACAATATCGCCTACACCCTCGTAACAGTCGGTAAGCGAATATGTCTGACCGCTCTGTATATGTATATATGCGCCGTTCTCAAGCGTAAGACGGTTTCCGTAAAGGCAGTTATACACTTTGTTTTTATTATCACCGCTTAGACTTGCAACAAAGTCGGGGAACTCCCATACCTTCGACAGCGTAAAAGCCGGAACCATACATTGATTAAACTTATTGGTTACACTGACCAAATCGTCTCCTGTAAATACAATTCTCCAACTGATTGCTGCGTGTTCGGTGCAGGTGTCGTCGCAGCAGATATTATGCGGCTGAGAGTGGTCTGCCTTTGTAAATGTTACGCTATCCTCATATCCGCATATTGAGCAGGTACGCTTTTTCACACCGTCCTCTGTTGAGGTCGGCTGTGATACAACAACATACGCGCCGAACGAGTGGCTTTGGTCGTAATGACATTCTTCGCAGAAATGGTAAAATTTATTTCCTGTGTAGATATATTTATGCGGCGCCGTGTCGGTTTTGAGTTTGCAGTAGACGCAGACTTTATAATGCTCTGTTGCTGTTTTGTATTGCATTTCAGAGCTGTGGCTGCACGCGTGCTTGCAGACGGTACAGGTATTGTTTTCGTTATAGGTGTGATTTTCGGAATATCCGCAGTCGGAACAGGTGTGTTTGCTGTTGTCGGTGGTATATGTATGCTTTCCTCTGCTTAACTCCTCTTTGCAGTTTGTGCAATGTGTATAGTGTTCGTTTTCGTCCTTGCCCGTTATGGTAATATGCGATATGCAATACGGTACGGCGCTTGTACCGTCGCCGCATACAAACTTAGCTGACGGATTAAGGAAGAACGCGGGGCGAACGCTGCGCTTGATGACGTGTGGATGGCCCCAACTATAATAGTAGAAAGCGCTACCCTCAACATCACCATCTCGGTCGATAACACGGATGTCACAAGCCCCATCGGGCGAACGAAGCCAATAGACCGAAGACAGCTTATAATAATCGTCAAGATTTCTATATACATTATATACCTGCTGAACGTCCAAAAGAAACATTGTATCTGTAACCTGCTCCGAATACGCCGCGCCGTAATTCTGAACAACATCCGCAATATCCGTTCTATATATATAATCCGCCCAGCCGTCCGCGCCCGGTACATTTTTATCAGCTTCCGCCAACAGTGATTTCTGCGTTACGGTTTGCATTGCCGCCTTTTCCGCAGCGCTGAATCTCCATAAAAAGCCTACTTCATTATTATATGACGGCTCGTTTCCGCAAGACCAAGTTACATTACCCGCTGATGCGGAGGAATTGAGCCAATCGCGGATATTGCTGTCGCCCCAATAGCTTGAACCCCATCTTGTTCTAGTGTCGGCCCTGCCGTGGGAGCCGCTTGTGTTATTGCCATTTGCGTCAAATTCCTTATCGCCGATTGAAGTATCGGCAAGCATAAGCGGCAGATAGCCGTCCTTGTAGGTTTGCGAGGTCTGTGTCGAGTCAATTACATTGCCCGTTGCCTTTTCAAACGCCACGCACCGCCATTTAATTCCGCCCATTGTTACATAATCGCCGAGCTTAATTGACGAAGCGGACACGTCCGCCGCGCTTGCCGCCAGCGGCATTGCGCCAATGAGCGACGCAAGCATTGTTACCGCCGTCATAAGCGATATTAGTTTTCGTTTCATTTTTTGAAATCCTCCTTATTGTGTTAAAATAATATTTTCAAATATTAAAAAACGCCTAATACCCCCGTGTTATACGCAGGATATTAAGCGTTTATTTACTGTATTATTGTTATGTAATTTTGTTAAAAATGAACGGCAGACAGACGCGAATATGTTAATATTCGCGTCTGTCTGTCTGTCTGTCTGTCTGTCTGTCTGTCTGTCTGTCTGTCTGTCTGT
>CAYUSE010000139.1:0-4410 GCA_964447095.1 uncultured Lachnospiraceae bacterium
ATTTTCCTGTTTGTCCTGCACTCGCTCTTTCGTGCCTTTGCAGAATTGACAATACAAGGTTTGTATCAGAATATGAGGACGAATTTGTAAAAATGGTAATGGACGCTGATATGCAGCAGCACAACAAGGAATTATCTCAAAAGAAAAAGAGCTTAAAAGAAAAAGAAAAGCGTATGACAGCGCTTGACGATTTATTTATTCGTATTTATGAGGACAATGCAAATGGTAAAATTTCAGACGAGCGATTTATGCAAATGTCGCAAAGATATGAAGCGGAACAGCAAACATTAAAAAGCGAGATTGAAATTTTACAACAGGAATTACAAACAGAAGAAAAAGAAACCGTAAATGTTGGACGATTTATCTCAACTGTAAAGAAATATACTGATATTAGGGAATTAACGCCTGAAATATTACGAGAATTTATAGACAAAATAATTGTTCACGCGGCAGATAAGAGCAGCGGTAGAAGATTACAGGAAATAGAGATTGTTTATAATCATATCGGAATTATAGATAACTCAAAAATTATCGTTGCAAGAGGAAAACAGTATGCTTGCGTATCGTAAGCAAACACAATTAAAAAACTTCCTTAACAACTGCTATACTTATAACACTGTCGGGGATTGTGACGCTTGTTAAATTGTTACATCCCATAAAAATATAATTATCGATTTTTGTTATGCTGTCGGGTATGATGTAATTTGTATCGCCTTTAGCTTTAGGATAGCAAATAAATTCCGTTTTATCTTTATTAAGCAAAACACCGTCAACAGCTATGTAATTCTGATTGTTTGGATTTACATTAATATATTTCAAAGCTGTACAGACGCTAAAAGTCGAATTATTAAATACAGCTTCGCCTATGCTTGTTACACTTGCCGGAATAGTAACGCTCGTCAGACCTCCACAGCCGGCAAAGATATTGTTTCCTATGCTTGTAACCCCTTCTTCTATAATAACATTTTTTATAGCCGTTCCAGTGTTATAAAATGGCGCATCGCAATAAATATGATAAGGATAACTGCCAACACTGCCTGCGCGTTTCTCATAAGAATAGTTTTGTATATCACCCTCACCGCTTATAGTGAGTGTTCCTGCGTCATCAAGTGCATAATTCACATTATCACCCTGCGCTCCGCAATTGCCGCTGTCCACAATTTCCGCATTTGCAATAATCGGCAGACAGAGCAGCATTGCCATAACCGCGAATAACATAATAAATCTTTTTTTCATGTTAAATCATCTCCTAATCTAAAAGAGCCGTTCGGTAATGAAAGGCTCTTTTACGCGTTCAATTATTTTTTTGATAACCTTGCGTCAGCGATACCGACATATTGTTGGCCGTCAATTTGGTTGGCAAATTCAACCTTTATTGTTAAAAGCGAGTTATTTGAAATATCAATTTCAAAGGGCACTGACTTTGTACCTCCTGCTATGAGCGGAGAGGTATACAGCTCTTTACCATCGCCGTATATTCTTACAATTGCTGGACAAGAACCGCCACCAAATGAGCATAATGTTCCGCTGAAGGTCTTATATTTACCGTCTAACTTATATGATACAGTCTGATAATTATCTATAGTACCATCGTCATATTTCCAATAAGGACTATAGTCTAAATCAAAATAAAGTCCTCTGTTGTATGTGGTACCATCGCTTGCTGTTGAATTTGATGGAATAGGTTTCATGGAACTGTCAGATGAATGTGAATTATCATATTCAAAATATCCCATTTGATCAAGCCAGTCAAACGACTTTGCACCGATAGTGACGGTATTCGTTTCACCGTTCCAGTCAACTTCTTTTCCAAACGCGTTCGCAACTGCTCTCACCGGCAGATATGTGGTTCCGTATGAGATAAACGGCTCTATTACTTTGCCGTTACCATCAGTCGGAGTTATCTGCTGTCCGTCCACAACGATTTTGATGTCGTTATACACTGCCTCGATATAGTCGGTGTACGCAAACACTCCTACCGTTCCCGCAGCAATTGCGCCTATAAGCGCACCTGTTACTAATCCCTTTACTCTTTCCTTGTTAAACATTTTCTTTTACCTCCGTGTTTAAATTTTATTTTAATGACATAATATTCTAGTCATCTTTGGCATAATTATATCACGCAAAACGTGTTATTGTCAATATATATTATTCCAAAGATGGATAAAGGAGACGCAGACTATGAAAATATATAAGTATAATGGGAAATGCAACGCATCAGGCGAAAATATACGCCGCTTGCGTGAGGAGGCAAAGCTATCACAGGAAAAACTCGCCGCACGTCTTCAGCTTAAAGGCTTGCCGCTAAATCAAAAGGCGATAAGCCGCATAGAATCAGGAGAACGGGTAGTAGCGGATTTTGAGCTTATGCTATTGGCGCAGGTTCTTGGCGTGTGCATATACGATTTACTTGAAATTTCGGCATTTGAAGAATGATAAAATAAAGAAATGATGATATAATTATTTGTGGTTATAATTATAAAAAAACAAGATAAAACCTTGATTTTTCATTATCTTTTGGTTGACAATACGAACACTTTGTGATATGATATAGAAAAATAAAGGAAAGGGTGATTGTATGGGAGCAGCTAAAAGATTTATTCAAAATTCCGGCAATAATGCAATATGTTATTACCGTTACAGTAGCGAGGCTCAACGCGATGTCAGTATCGACCAGCAAAAAAAAGCTGCACATGAATACGCCGAAAAATATGGGTATCATATTATCAAGGAGTACGAAGACCATGCTATAAGTGGCACACGTGATGACCGACCTGACTTTAAACTAATGCTATATGAGGTTGAAAAACTAAAACCGGCACATTTAATCTTATGGAAAACCGATAGATTGTCAAGGGATAGATGCGACGCTGTTATCGCAAAAAAACGTCTACGAGATTGCGGAGTGAAAATTGAATATGTGGCAGAAACAATTCCTGATGATGAAGCCACACAAATTCTAATGGAATCTATTTATGAGGCTATGGCAGCAAGTTTCATAGCATCACATAGGAAAAATGTTACACGTGGTATGAATTACAATGCTGAGAATGCGCTCTACAATGGTGTAAAAGTTTTAGGCTATATCGGAAAGGTAAATCAGAAATATGAGATTGACGAGAATACCGCACCGATTGTATATCGCATATTCTCAGAATATACAAAGGGTATACCGATGCAGCAAATCTGCAATGCTCTTAACAATGAAGGTCTTAAAACAAATACCGGAAAAGAATTTACGGTAAATTCAATTCGTCACATTCTTACGAACAGGTCATACATAGGAGAATACAAATTCGGTGATATTATTATACCCAACGGAATGCCTCGAATAATTGAAGATGAGGTTTTTGAAGCGGCACAGCGTAGACTTGAAGCAAACAAACGCGGCGGAAAAGGAGCTGCAAAAAAGTTAGATGCTAACGCTCCGATTGCGGATTATTGGCTGTCTGACAAACTTTACTGCGGAATTTGCGGTGGTTCTATGCAAGGAATGAGCGGAACAAGTAAGAGCGGCAAATTGCACTACTATTACTCTTGCAATAACCATAGAAAACATAAATGCGATATGAAAAATAAGCGCAAGGATTTTTTGGAGAAAATAGTTGTTCATATACTTAATGAGTTACTTGGAAATCCTACTAACCGTCTCTTGCTTGCTGAAATAATTAGTGCACATCGTGAATTTGAACAAGAAGACAAAAAAAATTATGAGGAATCTCTAAAGGCAAAGCTAAAAGATGTTGAAGACAAATTAGCTAATATAATGAAAGCAATAGAATCCGGCATTTTCAACGACACAACCGCTGAGCGTATGAATGTACTTGAAAATGAGAAAAATATGTTAAATGATGCCATTCTTGCAGAACAGAGAGCAAATGAATTTGATATGTCACCACATCGAGTTCGAAGATATTTAGATGGATTTATAGGTGATGCCGGAAATCCTGAAATGCGAAATAATCTGTTTCAGCTTTTAATTCATAAGATATATGTTTATCCAGACAAAATGGTGATTGTTTGCTTCTTATCGGACGACAAACGTGAGTTTAAATTTGAAGAAATAGAACAATTATTTGAGAGAAAGCGAATGTATGAAGAAAACATGAAAAAGCCTCTGAAAAGATTGTGCGAGCAACCACCCGAAATACAGAAATTACTTCGTACAATGATATCAAGCATGGATTCAGATTATGATTGGGATACCAAACATAAGGAAGATTCCAAATGTGATGATTCAGATAATAAAGAAACAGATTTTTTTCAGTAAGGTGTTCGGATACAAAAGAAAAGAACCATACGGACGAGTGTTCGTATAGTTCTTGTTTGGTGGACCATCTAGGACTCGAACCTAGGACCGTCCGGTTATGAGCCGGATGCTCTAACCAACTGAGCTAATGGTCCATATCA
>CAYUSE010000140.1:0-4372 GCA_964447095.1 uncultured Lachnospiraceae bacterium
AACGCTAAGAATGCTCCCCGTATAATTCACTTAAAGCTCATGTAAATCACCGTAACCTTTCCGCCCTTGGGCATGAGGTAAAAAAACATCCGTAATATATTTATTATAAATAAATTACGGAGGTTAAGCGATTATGCTTTATTTTGACTGCTTTGTTTCAACCTTTTTAAGAGCTTCTCTTTCCATTTTGATAAAAGATTTTTCATCGGGAGTTCCGATATTGCCTGTTTCGATAATAACGAAATCATCCTTGATTTTCGCTATTTTGCCCATAATACCGCCGATTGTTACAATCTTGTCCCCGACTTTAAGAGCGTCAATCATAGCCTTTTGTTCTTTTTCTCTCTTTTTCTGAGGTCTGATGAGCATGAAATACATCAATGCTATGACAAAAACAAGCAATATGATGTTCATTGCCCCCGCGCCTATTCCTCCCGGAACAGCGCCTGCTGCCGCTGCTGCGTCTGCTGCCGGAGCTTCACCGTCGGCAAACGCCGTAACGGCTCCGAATAAATTCAGTAAATCCATTTTTGTTTCTCCTTTTAGTTTATTTCAAGCAATAACCTGATACATTTTATCATTATACTATGTATATGTAAATTTTTCAAGTATATTTCCAAAAATAATTATTTGCTTTTTAATTCCTGAATACCTATCGCCATTTTTATCAGTTCATCATTTTCAGCGACAAGCTCCCAATGCTCGATTATATGCTCCTCCCTGACGGATTTAGGGAGTATCCGTCTTGCAAATTCCCGAAGTATGTACGAGCCTCGGCTTGATGCTTCGCTGCTTTTTATAATTATGCAGTACGAGTTTTCCTGCCGGTAAAGTCCCGCTTGTGACAAATCTGCGGCATCAAGGCTGGAAAGCGCGCTGCATAAGGCTTCAAAATCATCAAAGTAAAATATTTCAACCAAGGATTTTCTTTGCTTTTCCTTAGGCTTGATTGATTTGATTTTCTTGAACTGTTCACGTGTCATACAAGCCTTTTCAACAAGCTTGCTGACGATAATGCTGATTCCGTCATGGAGAGGGGTAGCCTCAACAACCACCTGTCCGCTGTATGGATTGAAATCAGTTTCCTCACGGATGGTTTCCATTATATTAAATAAGAAAGTATGTAATTCCTTTGAATCAGGAGTGAGACGTTCTATATTTATATCCAAATGTATTAAATCCGCTGATGTAAGAGTAACCTTTATCCGGTTATCGGCTATTCTTTCTATTCGCATTCATTTCACCTTGCTTTCACAATAAATAGCTATTTATATTATACTACATAAAAAGTGATTTGGGAATAGTATTTTTAATATTTCTTTTGCTAATTTATGGTTTTTGACGAGAAATTTATGAAAATTTTTCAAAAAAAGGTATAAATGATAAAAATAAGTCAAGAATACTAAATACTACAATTTAAGAAAGGACATGTAAAAAATGAACAAAAATGAAAATGAAAAAAAGAGCTTAAAAAAGCTTCCGGGCTTTTACATAGCGCTTTGCTGCTGTGTATTGGTTATCGGACTTGCGGGATATTTTACGGAAAGACACGAAAAAAACTCCGCTCCTGCGGACACTGCTGAAAATACTGTATTTTCGGGAGACATTGATGCATATACAAGCGAAGCCGTAAACGGTAATGTCGTACCTGCAAGCGAAACTGTAACGCGAGAGGAATATGATGGTGAAATACAGACCGCTGAGGCGGAGGCCACCGAACCGCCTGTCCAAAATGAAGCCGCAGACACGGTGGAAACGGCAGCGAGCGTTTATGAGGAAGAAGCTCCGGCAGAGGAGGCAGCAGTCATTGTATCGGCGAAATCGCCGGATCTTGAAATGCCTGTAAACGGTGAAATTTTAGCGGAGTTTTCCGACGAGCTTATCTATAATTCCGCAATGGAGGATTGGCGCACGCATGACGGAATAGATATTGCCGCAGAGGTTGGATGCAGTGTTCACGCGGCAGCGGCGGGAACGGTACGTCTGATATTTTCTGAAGCGACCGGCGAAGGCGTTGAAATTGAGCATGACGACGGTTTTGTAACACGCTATGAGGGACTTCAGAGCATCGAAAATCTTAAAGAGGGCGATGTGGTTCAGGCAGGAGATGTCATAGGCGTTGTAGGTCAAAGTAAGGGCGAAAGCGTAGAAGCATCGCATCTCCATTTTGAGGTTTACAAAGAAGGAGAAGCGGTAGATCCTAAGAAATATTTGGACTAAATTCCAAAAAAGTATTGACAAACAAAAAATAATATGCTAAAATGTAATGGTTGAAAATCCGTAGACAGTCGGCAGCTTTGCAGTTTATATTGTAAAGTATAAGTCCTACCGAGGGTGTTTAGTAATGACTATTACAGGCTCTTGGTCGCGGACTGAGAGCTTTTTTATTGGTAAGAAAGCATTACTTTTGGATTTTCAAAGGTAATATTCTTACAGGAGGTGAAATGAATATGCCAAGTGAAAAAGTTTTAGAGGCAAAAAAGGCACAGGTAGCAGAGGTTGTTGAGGCTCTTAAAGCTGCTCAGACAGGCGTGCTTGTTGACTACAGAGGTCTTAACGTAGAAGAGGATACCGATCTTAGAAACAAATTAAGAGCGGCAAACGTAAAGTATTTTGTTATAAAGAATACGCTTCTCCGTTTAGCGTCAAAGGAAACAGGTCTTGAGGAACTTGATGATGTTCTTCATGGTCCTACGGCTCTTGCTGTATCAAGCGAGGATGCTGTAGCTCCGGCAAAGGTGCTTTCCGATTTTGCCAAGGAGAACGAAAAGCTTGAAATCAAAGCAGGCTTTATGGATGGCGCGGTTATTTCTCTTGATGAAATCAAGAAGCTTGCCGCAACTCCGAACAAGGAAACTCTTATTGCGAAGGTTATGGGCAGCCTGAATGCTCCCGTATCAAATCTTACCCGTTTACTTGCTACTATCGCAGACGGCGGCGTAGAGATTGCAGACTTAATCGCAAAGAAGAACGGCGAAGCTGTTGAAGCAGCTCCGGCAGAGGAAAAGGCTGAGGAGGCTACTGCAGAGGAGGCAGATCCGGCTGAAGAAAAAGCCGAGGAAGCAGCTCCGGCAGAGGAAAAAGCTGAGGAAGCTCCTGCAGAGGAAGCAGCTCCGGCTGAAGAAGCAGCGGCAGAGGATGCGGCTGAATAATCAATAAAGAAAAAGAATTTTACAGGAGGAAATTAAAATGGCAGATTTGAATGCAATTCTTGATTCAATCAAGGAATTAAAGTTATTGGAAGTTGCAGAATTAGTAAAAATGATGGAAGAAGAATTCGGCGTAAGCGCAGCAGCACCGGTTATGGTTGCAGGCGCAGCAGGCGATGCAGGCGCAGCAGGCGGAGCTGAAAAGAGTGAATTCGACGTAGTTCTTGCAGAAGCAGGCGCTTCAAAGCTTAACGTAATTAAGGTTGTAAGAAGCATCACAGGTTTAGGTCTTAAGGAAGCTAAGGCTCTTGTTGACGGTGCTCCCGGTACTGTTAAGGAAGGCGTAGCTAAGGAAGAGGCTGAAAAGATGAAGGCTGAGCTTGAAGAAGCGGGCGCAAAGGTAGAATTAAAGTAATTTACTGAAATGATTATTGACATATCAGGTATTTTAAAGGAATTCGGCGGAAAAATCGAAATTGACGGCGAGCTTGATTTGCATGACCCCGACTTTGAGTTTGACGGGTCTGTTAAAATCAAGGGCAGTATTTTTAATAACGGTCAGTCGCTGTCGCTTGACGCGGTGTGCGCGGGAACGCTTAAAACCCAATGTGCGCGCTGTTTAAAGGACATTACGGTTGACGTGGAATTCCCGATAAATGAAAACCTTGTTCAGGAGGACGAGGGCGCGGTATCCGATGATGAGGACGCTATCCGATTTGAGGGCTATACCGTGGAAATCGACGAAATCGCCGCAAACAGTTTTTTGATGAATACGTCTATGAAGTATTTGTGCAGGGAGGACTGCAAAGGACTTTGCCAGTCATGCGGCGCGGACTTGAACGAGGGAGAATGTAGCTGTAATCATGAAACTATCGACCCGAGATGGTCAGGTTTGGTTGACATACTGAACAACAATGAATAAAAACGCTTCGGCATAAAACGGCGAAGCAGAGCAGAGTAAATTATGGAGGTGTATCTACAATGGCAGTACCTAAGGGTAAAGTATCGAAAGCCAGAAGAAATAAAAGGCGTGCCAATTGGAAGCTTACCGTGCCTAACATGGTAGAGTGTCCTCAGTGTCACGAATTTAAGATGCCTCATAAGGTTTGTAAGTCTTGCGGATATTATAACGGCAAGGAAGTTATAAAGGTTGAGGACTAATTCGGCTATTAAAAAGGCTGTATCGCTTTGATACAGCCTTTTTTGTATGTTAATTCAAAAAA
>CAYUSE010000141.1:0-4271 GCA_964447095.1 uncultured Lachnospiraceae bacterium
ATAAGCATAGGAACAAGCACGCCGTTAAAGCCAAGTCCCGCAGCCGTTGCAAGAGCTCCGCAGGAGATAATTGAACCTACATAGGATTCATATAAATCCGCGCCCATACCTGCAACATCGCCTACGTTATCGCCTACGTTATCGGCGATACACGCAGGGTTTCTCGGGTCGTCCTCGGGTATACCCGCTTCAACCTTACCTACAAGGTCTGCGCCGACATCGGCTGCCTTCGTAAATATACCGCCGCCGACACGCGCAAACAGCGCCATTGAACTTGCGCCCATACCGAATGTCAGCATCGCCGACATTATTTTCTCAACTCCGAGCTTAAAGCCGAATTTCAAAATCATAAACCATACGCTTATATCAAGAAGTCCAAGACCTACAACTGTAAGTCCCATTACCGAACCTGACGCAAACGCAATTTTCAGTCCCTTGTTTAAGCCCTGCTGCGCACCGTTAGCCGTTCTTGTATTTGCATAAGTAGCGATTTTCATTCCGATAAATCCCGATAAACCCGAGAAAAATCCACCTGTCAGGAATGCGAACGGAACAAACGGTGTTAAAAATCCCGTAAACGCCAAAACGATTAAAATTACGAACATAACCGCAAAGAATATTCCAACCGTCTTATACTGACGCTTCAAATATGCCATCGCACCCTTTCTGATTTTTTCGCCTATTGCCTTCATTGTGTCTGTGCCCTCGGGTTTCTTCTTAACCGCAAAGAATTGATAAGCCGCGAATACCAGCGCAATTACCGCGCATATAAATACGGCTATAGGAGCATAATTCTCCATAAATAATCCCCTCCTTATAAATGTCAAAGAACCCCCGAAGTCTGCAAAACAAGGAAAATCATCTTTCAGGAGTTCTATCTATTTTTGATGTATATATTTTACAACATTTTTTGGATTTAGTCAATAAACGTAACATTTTTTTAATTATTTATCGGAAATTTATACAAATCCTGCCAATATATCTTGTGGAAAATGACGGGAATTTTTCACAAAAAGCGCTGTGCAAAAGCACAGCGCTTTTTTAGATTATTTGTGAATTTTATTATCTCGAATGATTAGTCTTCAAATCTGTATATAACCATTGACGATAGCTTCTGACCCTTATCTGCAACACATGCAAATACATAGTCGCCCTGCTCAATTTCTGAAACGCTAACCGCATCTGTTTCAACAGTTACATTACCACTCTTATTGATTGTAACAAGGTCGATTGACTTTGATGCATCAAATGTAAAGTTACCATACTTTTCAAATGTAAGCCAAGCCGTATCATCAAGTCCGCTGTCTATTACTTTTTCAAAGTAATAGTGAACACGTGATGATGAATTTGAATAGTTATTTGCGTTTATTGTCGGAATTGATTTCTCATCAAAGCTGCCATCCTCTTTAAACTTAGCGTTTGCTGCGCTTGCATATCTGATAAGATTCTTTCCGTCTGCCGTATAGAGCAGAATGTCGCCTTCCTTCAAGCCCTGACTTGAATCTGTCAAGGATGAAATTACCATCTTTGCATCATTACCTTCGTTTTGATTCGCACCATTCCATAGCGGAGTAACCTGGAAATATCTGTTACCTGTACCGCCCCAAATTGCCGATTTTGCATCACCAAAGTTTGTATTCTTATTTGTTGTAACGCTTGCGGGACCGCCGCCTGTATAACCCGATATAACATAAACATTTATATCATCTTTTTCATCATAACCTTCTCCGATTGTATCAACAACCATTACAGAAGGTCCATCGCCGGCACTGTCAATATCGCTAAACTTTGCAGCTGATGTAGCACTTGCTGTAAAGTTTACAATAATATTTGCAGCAACGCCGTCAAATTCACCGATAATAAATGTTCTTGTTGAACCGTCTTCTTTGACAACATAATCTGATGAAGTAGCCTGACCTACGGCATAATTTGATTCATCTTTCATGTCTGCTGCTTCTTTCGGAGCAGTAAACTCTACAATACCGTCGGCAACTGTGAAACCGCCAATTGAGCCGTTAATAGCACCTGCTTTTGCATTAGCTGTTTTAACTCTCAAAGCGCTTGTGTCTTCAACCTTGGTATAATCTACAGCAATATAAAGTCTTGAAAGCTTATTGCTGCTTGAATTCATCTTATACTTAACAAGTCTTAACGGAGTTTCCGGAATATCTGTTGTTTTACCATTTTCTTTTTTATATGCATTATCCAACGCTTTAAATGCAGCGTCATTGATTGTGCCGTCCTTTGTTATGGCATTAAACACTTCATCCTTTGTCTTTGACGAATTTGATGTATCTGTAGCGCCCCAGAAGTCAACATTTGCAGCAAGTGTAGCTTCAACTGTGTTGCCTTCCATTGTGAATAGCTTTATAATCTTATCCTCGCCTGTTTCTGAGTCATAAGCGTTTAGAATCCAGCCATACTTTTCACCTGACTGAAGCATGCCGTCAGCTGACGCCGACTCAGCATAACCAATTCTGTTGAAACGGTCAAGATAGAACACGCCCTGTGAACCAATCTTAACATCATCAACAGCATTAACGTCAACCTCATACTTGTCGCCGTTTACTGTAACATAAGTCTTTCCGCGGCTTTCTGTTTTACTTCTTGTTGTACCTGTAATGCTCTCGCCTGTTACAACAAATTCCATTGTTTCGCCCGCAAGATCTCTCTTTATTGAAACAACATCATTCTTCTTCAGGTTTCTCGGAGCTGCTTCCATGTCTCTGATTATTGTTGAGATTGTCAAATCATTAACATCCTCGTCAACGTCGATTGTCTCGCTTGCGCCGTTAACTTTACCGATAACCTTCTTTGATGTAGCTGATGTTACAAGCATTGTTTCATAAGAATCAACGAACACAATGTCATAACCTGTCTGTGAAGCGTTATTTTCAACAAGTCTTACCTGACCTACAGCCGGCTTTAAGAAATCAGCATATTCTATCGGAGTATATACGTCCTTGCCGTCGTCGTCCTTTGATACTGTATTAAATCTTGCGCTCTTGCTGTTTGCTGACTGAGCCTTTTCATACTCTGCTTCATCAATCAAAGCGCCGTTATAAACTACAAGTGCATTTTCAGCAACCTTATATGTCTTTGAAGAAACCTTAATTGTTCCTGTACCGCTTGAAGAAACAACCTCAAATTCATCAATATCATCAATCTTATCGTTATCGATAACAACTGTTTCTGTCTTTGAAGCATCCTCTACAACAGCTACAACCTTCTTGTTGTTAAGGCTGTCATCCTGATAGAAATATGTGATGTTTGCCGCAAGAAGATCGTCAATATTTGTAAGGTCTGTTTCAAATATTTCTTCTACATTGTCAACACTCTTGCCTTCTTCTCTTGTCTTTGCGATAAGAATCTGACCGTTATTTGACTTTGCTGATGTAAGTGACGTAGAAGCTGTTGACATAAGGATACCCTTGCCCTCCTTGATGTCAAACGCATACTCGGCAAGTGTCTTGTCCGATGCGCTGTACTGAGCGCCGTCAAACTCGTTGTAATCAGCAAGAAGTGTGTTATATACCATCTTGATGATAAGTCCGCGTTCTGCCGCTGTGCCGATTGTACCCTGCGCGTTGTTCAAAATGTCTCTGTCAGCAGCAACCTTAAGATAACCGTTGGGGTATCCGCCGTTTGCCTCTGCGTTTGACTTCGCGTTAAGAGCGCATACAAGCATCTTTGCAGCCTGCTCGTAAGTAACGTCTCCGTCCGGCTGGAATGTTCCGCCCGGGAAGCCGTTGATGATTGCCAATGCGCTTGCCGACTGAATTGTATCAGCTGCCCAGTGGCTTGCTTCAACGTCAGAGAAAATATTCTGATACTTTGTTGTTGTCGTGCTGTTGATTGTTCTTAGAATAATCGCAGCCATTTCAGCTCTTGTAACAGATGAGTCAGGCTTTACGCTTCCGTCCTCATAGCCTGTTATAATGCCAAGCGCCTTACATAACGAAAGCGCCTTTGCGTAGTAATTGTCATTGTCATACTTTGATGCCTCAACAACAGGAGCTGCTGTCGGAGCTGCCGGAGCCTCTGTTGCTTCCGCAGGAGCTTCCGTAGCTTCAGGAGCTGCTGTAGCTTCCGTTGTCGCTTCCGGCTCTGCTGTAGCTGTGACGCTTGAATCAGCATTCGCTTCATCTTTATCTGCATCAGCAAAAACAGCGAAAGATGCCGAACTTACAACCATTGCGCCTGCAAGCAATGCACAGATTAGCTTTTTCAATTTTTTACTCATTGTAAAAATCCCTCCATAAAATAATTTT
>CAYUSE010000142.1:0-4271 GCA_964447095.1 uncultured Lachnospiraceae bacterium
ACACTGCGGATTTTTTATTTTGTTTTATTTACGACCGCGGCTTTGACGGTGTTTTTCATAAGCATTGCGATTGTCATAGGCCCTACGCCGCCGGGGACAGGCGTAATCGCGCCCGCAACCTTTTCGGCGGTTTCAAAATCAACGTCGCCGCAAAGCTTGCCGTTCTCCATGCGGTTAATTCCTACATCAATCACAACCGCGCCTTCCTTTATCATATCGCCCGTTATAAACTTCGGTATTCCGACAGCGGCTACAAGAATATCCGCCTGTTTTGTCTTTTCCTCAAGATTTTTCGTTCTCGAGTGACATATCGTAACCGTTCCGTTTTGGTGCAGCAGCAGCATTGCCTGCGGCTTGCCGACAATATTGCTTCTGCCGACAACAACACATTCTTTGCCGCTCACGTCAATGCCGCTTTCCTTTATAAGCTCCATAACGCCTGCTGGTGTGCACGGTACAAAATCGTAATTGCCGACCATGATTTTTCCGACATTTACAGGGTGAAACGCGTCAACGTCCTTTTTTGGGTCAATCGCATTTATAATAGTTTCCTCGTCAATGTGCTTGGGCACGGGAAGCTGAACGAGTATTCCCGAAATATTTTCCTGCTTGTTGAGCCTGTCAATAAGCTCTAAAAGCTCCTCCTGCGTTGTTTCCTCGGGCAGCGCGTATTTTTCCGAATATATTCCGCACGCCTCGCACGCAATTTCCTTGTTCCTCACATACACCTGACTTGCAGGGTCATCGCCCACGATTATTACCGCGAGTCCCGGATTTATTCCCTGCTCCTTTAGCTTTTCCACTTCTGTTTTGAGTTCCGCCTTTATTCTTGCCGAAACTTCCTTTCCCTTTAGAAGCTGTGCCATTTTTATTCCTCCTCTGCTCGTTTAAAATATCGCCCTTCGGCGGTCTTATAAGACATCTGTTCTGATAGCCGATTAAATCGGCACGTCCCGCCCTTATTAAAGCCTCATGCACAAGCGCGTAATTTTCGGGATTGCGAAATTGCAGCAGCGCCCTCTGCATACGCTTTTCCTTCGGCGTTTTCGGGACATATACCTTTTTCATTGTGAACGGGTCAAGCTCCGTATAAAACATACATGTCGAAATTGTCCCAGGGGTTGGGTAAAAATCCTGCACCTGCTGAGGATTTATATTGTGTTCCTTTAAATATACCGCTAAGTTTACCGCGTCGCGCAGCGTGCTCCCGGGGTGGCTTGACATCAGATACGGAACAAGATACTGTTTCTTCCCTATCTGCTCATTGATTTTATAGAATTTCTCCGAAAATTTATTAAACACGCTGTTTTCGGGCTTTCCCATATACTTTAACACATTATCGCTTATATGCTCGGGTGCGACCTTTAGCTGTCCGCTCACATGATATTTGCACAATTCGTAAAAGAATGTGTCGTCCTTGTCGTTTATAAGATAGTCAAAGCGTATTCCCGAGCGGATAAACACTTTTTTTACGCCGTCAATCGAGCGCAGCTTTCTAAGCAAATCAAGATATTTTTTATGTGATATTTCCATGTTTTTGCACGGCTCGGGAAACAAACATTGCCTGTCCTTGCACGCGCCCGATACAAGCTGTTTTTTGCACGCCGGCCCTCTGAAATTTGCCGTCGGACCGCCGACATCGTGAATATAGCCCTTGAAATCCTTGTCCTTTACCATTTCCTTTGCCTCGGCAATCAGGGACTCGTCGCTTCTTGACGTGACAATTCTTCCCTGATGAAACGCGAGCGCGCAGAAATTACAGCTTCCGAAACAGCCGCGGTTTGCGGCAAGCGAAAATTTAACCTCTTTTATTGCGTCAATTCCGCCGTCCTTTTCATACATAGGGTGGTAATTTTTCATATACGGCAGCGCGTAAACTGCGTCAAGCTCATCCGTTTCAAGCGGCGGCATAGGCGGATTTTGGATTAAATACCGATTGCCGTGCTTTTGAACAAGCGTTTTTCCGATATACGGATTTTGCTCGTAATACTGTATTCTGCACGAGTTTGCATATTCCCTTTTACTTTCAGCGCACTCCTCAAAGCCCGGCAAAAGTACGGATTTGTTCATATCGTATTCATTTGAAATATAGCACGTACCCGCCACGTCTGTTATCTCATTTACGGGAACGCCGCCGCGCAGCTTATCGGCAATTTCAACAATCTGCTTTTCGCCCATGCCGTACATCAGAATGTCGGCTTTTGT
The DNA here is from genome assembly GCA_964447095.1 of uncultured Lachnospiraceae bacterium. Taxonomy (GTDB): domain Bacteria; phylum Bacillota; class Clostridia; order UBA1381; family UBA1381; genus JALEPO01. The sequence goes on from CAYUSE010000142.1 coordinate 2,206, forward strand.
GTCCAATAAAATTGAACGGCGGATTTTGTCGTCCCAATAATCGTAATGCGCAAACCGCCTGAGACTTGCCTCAACGCCGCCTATAAGTATCGGCATATCTGCGCCGAACGCCTCCTTTACGCGGTTACAGTAGACAATAGTCGCCCTGTCGGGTCTTTGCCCTGCTCTGTTCCCGGGCGCATAAAAATCATCATGACGCTTTTTCTTGTTGACGGTATAATGATTTACCATGCTGTCTATATTCCCCGCCGTCACAAGCACGCCGAGCTTAGGTCTGCCCATACGGATAAAATCGTCAATACTGCGCCAATCAGGCATTGCGACAATTCCGACCTTATATCCATGGCTTTCAAGCACGCGCGAAATTATCGCGTGCCCAAAGCTCGGGTGGTCAACGTACGCGTCGCCGACAATATAGAGAAAATCAAGCTCGTCCCAGCCGCGCTTGTCCATATCGGCTCTTGAGACAGGAAGGAAATCATTCTTCTTCATCATAGCTGTCCTCTGCGTTTGGCATATCCGCGCGGCTTACAAGTACGTCGCGCGGCTTTGAGCCGTTCGCGCCCGAAATAATTCCGCGCGCTTCCATCTGGTCTACAATTCTGCCCGCGCGCGAATATCCGACGCTTAATCTGCGCTGAATGAGCGAGGTTGAAATTTTTCCGCACTCAATCGCCAGCTGTATCGCGTCCTGCAAGAGCGGGTCGCCGTCGTTATCGTCAACGTCGGGCGTAACGCCGTTTTCGCCTGTCGCACAACGCTCGATATGCTCGGCTAAATCCTCGCTGTAATGCGTTTCGCCGACGTTTTCCTTTATAAATTCAAGTATTCTCTCAATTTCTTTATCCGATACAAACGCGCCCTGAACACGCGTTGTAGACCTTGCGCCCATGGGGTAATACAACATATCGCCCATGCCGAGCAGCTTTTCCGCGCCGCCCTTATCGAGTATTGTACGGCTGTCCACCTGACTTGATACCGCGAACGCAATTCTTGACGGCACGTTAGCCTTTATAAGTCCCGTGATTACGTCAACTGACGGACGCTGCGTCGCGATAATAAGATGTATTCCCGCGGCTCTTGCAAGCTGTGTAAGGCGGACGATATAGTCCTCGACCTCCTTTGCCGCAACCATCATCAAATCCGCAAGCTCGTCTATAATTATGACAATCTGCGGTATTTTTTCGCCGCCTGTCGTTTCCATGAGCTTATTGTAGCTTTCAAGCTTTCTGACGCTTGTTTCCTTAAATAAATCATATCGGCGCATCATCTCCGCTACCGCCCAGTTAAGCGCGCCAGCCGCCTTTTTCGGCTCGGTTACAACGGGGATTAAAAGATGTGGTATACCATTATAAACGCCAAGCTCTACAACCTTAGGGTCAACCATGATAAGCTTGACCTCCTCGGGCGAGGCTTTATACAGAATACTCATAATAATCGTATTTATGCACACACTCTTACCCGAGCCTGTCGCGCCCGCGATAAGCACATGCGGCATCTTCGCAATGTCGCCGATTACGACGTTTCCGCTTATGTCTTTGCCGAGAGCAATCGTAAGCTTCGATTTTGCATTTTTAAATTCGGGACAGTCAATCATTTCCCTGATTGAAACCGCCGCAACCTTTTTATTCGGAATTTCCACGCCGACTGCCGCCTTACCCGGTACGGGCGCAATAAGAACGGTTGAAACAGCAAGATTTAGCGCAATATCGTCGGCAAGTCCGACAATTTTGGAAAGCTTTATTCCCGTGTCGGGCTGTATTTCATAGCGCGTTACGGCAGGACCGTTCGTGACCTGCAAAAGCTTCGCCTTAACGCCGAAATCGTCAAGCACCGCGATAAGCTTTTCGGCAGTTTTGCGCATTTCCTCGCGCTTGTCGCCCGTTACAGCCTGCGCTTTATTCAGTAAATCAACCGTGGGGTAAACATATTCAATCGGGGCTTCGTTTATCGCCTTGTTTAACTCGTCATGGAAGGTGTTTTTTTCCTCCTCGCTTATGCTGTCCGCCCGTTCCTTTGCAGGCTCTTTTTTCACGGGCTCTTCCTTGATTTTTATAAATTCCGCC
>CAYUSE010000143.1:0-4242 GCA_964447095.1 uncultured Lachnospiraceae bacterium
TTGGAGTAAGGAAACAACTGTGAGATTGTTTTGGAAGAGGAGGTCTGTGGAGGGATAAAGGCGGGGATTTTGAAAAGTAGTGTTTTAAATTTCTCATGGTATTGTAATGAATATATGCCGGGAATATAATATAGAAAAATATTGTTTGTATGAAAATAAAGGGAACAAGCCTTTGAACATTACAGACAAAATTAAGACATATTATAATTCGGAGGTGTTTTAAAATGAAGACGAGGCAAGAGGGAATACTTATCGCTAAAAATATATTTAAGGCTAATGATTTTGAAACACAAAAACAGGCATTTAATAAACATTATGAAAATTATATCAATTTTTGTGAGAATAAGCTTTAATTTACCGCTGATGTATGGTACAATAATATTACATACAAAAGCGGTTACACCTATTCAAAAATAGGAGGTAACAACTTTGAGGAATTTAACAGACATATATGTAAGGCTGTCTGACGAGGACAGAGATAAGAGGTGTAAACAAGACGAAAGCGAAAGTATTCAAAATCAAAAGTCAATGCTTATAAATTACTGCATAGAGCAGGGGTGGCAAATACACAATATTCTATGCGATGAGGATTACAGCGGAGCTGACAGGGACAGACCGGCTTTTAATCAAATGCTCAGGGACTGCGAGGAGGGAAAGGTTGATATTGTGCTTTGCAAAACGCAGTCGCGGTTTTCCAGAGATATGGAGATTGTTGAAAAATACATACATGGAAAGTTTCTTGAATGGAATGTGCGGTTTGTCAGCATTGTAGACCACGCTGATACAAGCGTTGCAGGAAACAAGAAAGCCCGACAGATAAATGGACTTATAAATGAGTGGTATCTGGAGGACTTATCCGACAACATCAGACGTACCCTGAAGCATAAAAAGCTGAAAGGCGAATATTGCTGTCCGTACGCCCCGTACGGTTACAAGCTAAATCCCGATGATAAGCACAAGTTTATCATTGACCCCCCCGCGGCTGAAGTGGTAAGAAGTATTTTTGAAATGTATAAGCAGGGTATGGGATATATGCGTATCGCAAAGACTTTAAATGAAAAGCAGATACCGCCGCCTGCTGTGTACAAGGAAATGCAGGGACTTAACTACCGCAATCCAAATGCGGAAAATACGGCTTCAAGACAGTGGAGGGACAGCAGTATCTACTACATACTGCGTCAGGCGGTCTACACGGGCGCGGTGGTACAGGGAAAGTCGAAAAATCTTTCTTATAAAAATAAGAAACGCGTAAAGCTACCTAAGAGTGAATGGATAATTGTTCCCGATATGCACGAGCCGATTATAGACGAGGACTTGTGGAATGCGGTTCAAAATCTGCTGAAAAGCCGGCAGGGAAACGACAAGCAATTTAAATCCGATAGCAACGAAATCAATCCTCTGCGCGGAATGGTTCACTGCAGGGAATGTGGTTCAGGAATGTGGCGAATGAGCTATCAAAGCGGTGAAAACAGATACAAATATTATCGCTGCCGAACTGTAAAAAACAGTGAAGGGATATGCGATAACATAAACAGTATCCGCCAGATTGATTTAGAGGACTTGATTTTGAAGGAATTACAGAAGCTGTCAGACACCTACTTTGACGAAACACAGATAAGCCTACACCAAAAACAAAGCAACCGTATTTCAGCAATAGAGGAGGAAAAGAAACAGCTTGAAAAGAAAATTGCTAAAATACAAAACAATTCAGTACAGCTTTATAAGGATAAGCTAAGCAGACTGATAAATGACAGTCAGTTTAAGATTTTGAACGATAATTTCAATTCAGAAATCAATCAGCATAACAAACGGTTGGAGTTAATTGAAAAAGAAATTGAACGGTTATCGGGAGAAAAACAAAACTCATTAAGCCGTGAAGCGATTTTATCAAAATATAAAAATACGGAAAAGCTGACATTTGAGCTTGTTCACGAGCTGATTGAGGGAGTGTATGTGGGGAAAATAGACCCCGAAACAAAGGAAAGAGAAATAGAAATACACTGGAATTTTTAAAGCAGAATAAGAACGCCCCACATGGTGAGCCTGACGGCGGTGCGGTAGGCGTAACGGGAGCTATAGAAAAGGACATCAACTTTGACATAACAATGAAAATTGACGAAATCCTGCGAAGCAACGGCATAGACGTAATATTAACGCGTTCCACGGATAGCGCGATTTACGACAAGGATGCAAAAACAATCCGCGAAAAATATCTGTCCGACATGAGAAAACGGCGTGAAATCATACGAAAAAGCGGCGCGGACTTATTTTTAAGCATACACATGAACGCGTTCGGCGACCCGACGGCGAGCGGACTTCATATTTTTTATGATAAAGAGCATGGCGAAATAAAAAGACTTGCTGAAAATATGCAGGAGGGTATAAGCAAAATAACAAATGCGAAAACCAACTGTGTGCAAACGGTTGATGAAAGGCTGTTTTTAATGAAAAATCCCGTTATGCCGTCAATTCTTGCCGAGTGCGGTTTCTTATCCAATCCCGAGGAGGAGCAAAAGCTGATGGACGAGGAATATCGTTCAAAAATTGCATGGGCAATAGCTGAAGAAGTGGTAAAATACTATGAAATGGAATAAAATTATACAAAATATGACGAAAAAAACCTCTAAATTTCTACTCTCAGATTGCACCAAAGGAGTATAATATTATTGACGAACGGAACAAATTGGGTGTATAATAGGGAATAGATTATTAAAATTTTGGAGGTTTTAAATATGAGCAGAGTATATAATTTTTCGGCAGGACCGTCAATGCTTCCGCTTGAAGTTCTTGAAAAGGCTGCAGCTGAAATGACAGAGTACGGCACAAGCGGTCAGTCGGTTATGGAGATGAGCCACCGTTCAAAGGAATATCAGGCTATTATTGACAATGCTGAAGCATTGGTTCGCGAGATTATGCATGTTCCTGATAATTATACGGTATTGTTTCTTCAGGGCGGAGCGTCTTCACAGTTTGCGGCTATTCCTATGAATATCGGCACAAAGAATAAGAAGGCGGATTATATTATAACAGGTCAGTGGGCTAAAAAGGCTGCCGCTGAAGCGGAGAGATATATAAAGGTTAACCGTGTTGCATCATCTGAGGATAAAACTTTCTCGTATATCCCCAAAACTGACAGCAGTATGTTTGACCCTGATGCGGATTATTGCTATATTTGCTATAACAATACGATCTACGGAACGCACTACACTGAGCAGAAGCTTCCTGATACAAAGGCTACTCTTGTTGCTGATATTTCATCGTGCGTTATGGCAGAGGAAATTGATGTTACAAAGTTCGGTATCCTATATGCCGGCGCTCAGAAGAATTTAGGACCGGCAGGCGTTACGCTTGTAATTGTAAGAAACGACCTTATCGGTGAAACCCTTGACGGCACGCCGACAATGTTCAAGTATTCAATCCATAAGGAAAACGGCTCCATGTATAACACACCTCCGACGTATGGAATATATATGCTCGGACTTGTGCTTCAATGGATTAAAGATAAGGGCGGCGTTAAGGAGCTACAAAAAATCAATGAGAAAAAGGCTAAGATTTTATATGATTTTCTTGACAGCTCAAAAATGTTTAAGGGCACGGTTGTTCCCGAGGATAGGTCGCTTATGAATGTACCGTTTGTAACGGGCAATGAGGAATTGGACGCTAAATTTGTCGCAGAGGCAAAGGCTAACGGCTTTATAAACATTAAGGGACACAGAACAGTCGGCGGTATGAGAGCGAGCATTTACAACGCTATGCCGGTTGAGGGCGTAGAAAAGCTTGTTGAATTTATGAAGAAGTTTGAAAAAGAAAATATGTAATTCAAAGGAGAATAAAAATGTTTAATATTCTGACATTAAATAAAATCGCTAAATGCGGACTTGACAAATTAGGCGATAACTACAGCATTACGGACGATATGGCGTCAGACGCAGACGGCATTATTCTAAGAAGCTACAAAATGCATGACATGGAGCTTCCGAAATCGTTGAAGGCTGTTGCAAGAGCGGGTGCGGGTACAAATAATATACCTAACGATAAGTGCACAGAAAAGGGAATAGTTGTATTTAATACACCGGGCGCAAACGCAAACGCTGTTAAGGAGCTTGTGCTTGCAGGTATGCTTCTTGCATCGCGTGATGTAATCGGCGGTGTTGATTGGGCAAACACGCTTACGGGCGATGATGTTGATAAGCAGTTTGAAAAGTGAAAATAAAACTTTGCAGGCAGTGAGAGTAAGGGCAA
>CAYUSE010000144.1:0-4206 GCA_964447095.1 uncultured Lachnospiraceae bacterium
GTCCCCGAGGTTGCGTCAAGAACTCATCTTGAGGTGATTGACGATGTTAGTGACGAGGCTCTTTCAGAGGCGGGAGTAACCTTTGATGATATTGACGCCATTGCCGTAACTTATGGACCGGGGCTTGTGGGCGCGCTGCTTGTCGGTGTTTCAACGGCTAAGGCGCTTGCTTATGCGCTTAATAAACCGCTTATTGCCGTACATCACATCAAAGGGCATATCATGGCAAATTTTGTTGCGCATAAAGACTTGGAACCGCCGTTTGTATGTCTTGTTGCATCGGGCGGTCACAGCCATATTGTCGAGGTAAAGGACTACACCCATTTTGAGATATTGGGAAGAACTCGTGATGACGCGGCAGGAGAAGCATTTGATAAAATCGCGCGCGTATTGGGACTTGGTTACCCCGGCGGACCTTTAATAGACAAGCTTGCAAAAGAGGGAAATCCGAAGGCGGTTGCATTTCCGCGTGTGAGAATGGATAAAAATTCGCTGGATTTTTCTTTCAGCGGTGTTAAGACGGCAGTTATAAATTATCTCCATAAATTGGAGCAAAACGGCGAAACGTATAATAAAGCCGACATTGCCGCAAGCTTTCAGGACGCGGTGACGGACGCGCTTTGCGAACACACGATTGAGGCGGCGGTTAAAACCGGCAATAAAACAATCGCGCTTGCGGGCGGCGTTGCGTCAAACAGCGCGCTGAGGGAAAAAATGACGGCTATGGCGGCAAAGGAAAATATAAGCGTTCTCTATCCGCCGCCCGTGCTTTGCACCGATAACGCGGTCATGATAGGCTGCGCAGGATATTATGAGTACTTAAACGGCAATTTTGCGGATATGACGCTGAATGCGGTTGCGTCACTGCAATTACAATAAGGGCTGATTTTAAAGTCAATAGGAAGGGGTGTATCAATGAAAAAGTTTAGACTTTTTATTTGCAGTATAGGCGCTATATTCGTTTTGACGCTTGGAATTTCCGCTAACGCGGCGCACCTTTTCCCGACGCCCGAAGAAATGATGATAAGGCAGACAAGCTGCGTACAGCCGATGCCCTGCGCCGATGCAGAGCTTTTTTCTACAGATGAGGAAACGCAAAAACCGCTGACACATCAAAAACTGCTGACAATTTTGATTGAATTTGAAGATGTAAAAATGCATTTTACTTCCAATTATTGGAATGGACAGATATTTTCAAAAAAACCAAACGACATCAGCGTTGTGAATTATTGGAAAGAAAATTCTAATGGTTTAGATATTTTTGAACCTGCCGATACTTCTGGCGTGCAGATTGGCAGAAAGGGAAAGGTAAGCTATAAGGACTATATAGATTTATCTTATGAAATTACAGAGCGTGCCGACGGCATTGTGAAAGTATCGCTTGATATGCCTCATCCAATTAAAACTTGGGGGAATGGCGGCGTTTTTACCGACAATGGCGAAGCACCGCTGAAAACTATTACATCAGCCGTTTGGGCTATTGAAGCTGATTTTGATTTTGCTGTCGAGCAACCGCATATATTAACAATTTTTGCAGGATACGATATTACAGCACCGGACGGCGCCGGAAAAGGAGAAATGTGGGCGCACGCATCAGCAGTAGATATTAAAACATCAACAGGGATAAATCTTGGACGGTATGCTACTCAGGGTGAATTATATGAAGAAGATATTTCGTGCGGTATCGGAGTGACGTGTCATGAACTTGGTCATTCTGTCTTTTATCTTCCTGATTTATATACGCATATTGGTGAATCTGGTATGTATGTATATAGTCTTATGTCAGGCGGTTCTCACGGATATCGGTATGTTGAAACGATAAATGACGACGGTAGTTCTTATATGACTTGTTTACACAATGTACCCACACATTTAGACCCTTGGTGTAAAATCAAGTGTGGATTTGTAGATCCTGAAGTTGTAAATGAATGGGACGGTAATATAAACAGTATTTCCAATATGGGAGTTGACAGCAAATACAATGTGATTAAGGTGCGAAGTAAAGCAGATCCTAAGCAATATTTTCTTATTGAAAACCGTCAGATTATTGGATTTGATGAGGCATTGAAGTCATTAAATGCACTAAAAGGCAGTGAAGAAACGCCTTTTAACGGTGGGATTTTGATATATCATATTGATGAGAATGTAGATTGCGTTAATAATAATAGTAATTTAAATAATCACCGATTTATATCTGCTGAATCAAGCAATTCTGCAATAGCTGTATCAGACAGTTCATATGGCTGGCCATACTTAAATATAGATGGCAGAAACAAACTTAATGCAGACACAATCCCAAATTCAAATTTTCATGAGGCAGATAATTTGAAAATATGCTCTTATGAAGAAGATTGTCATCCGCAAACAGTTAAAAGCGGTATATCAATAGAGGTGTTAGGCGAAAACAGTCCGTCAATGCGGGTAAAGGTTAATGTTGATGATGAATATAAGATAACGGAAACTGATGAAACTTTTTCAGATGTTTTTAAAGATATAAATTTCTGTAATGCGATTATAGAAATTCTATCAGAGGACGGGAAAGAGAGAAAAGCAAATGATATTATATCTGAGGACGATTGGTTTAAAATTTTATCAATAGAAATTTTAACAATATCAGACCGTGATATTAGAAGTTTAGCCGGTATTGAACATCTTTCGAAGCTAACAGACATCACTTGCAGTAATAATGAATTGACAGAGCTTGATTTTAGCAATAATCCGGAATTAAATTATATAGATTGTAAAAATAACAAATTAGTGAAATTAAATATATCACAATGTAAAAATCTAATGTTTTTGTATTGTAGAGATAACGCACTACAAGAGCTTAACATAAGGTCAAATACGGCTTTAACGCAGTTGAATTGCATTAACAATGAATTGAAAAAATTAGATGTAACTCAAAATACAAAATTAAATAGGTTGTTGTGTAATGATAATTATATGGATGAGGATTACAAAGAGGGTATTATAGGTATAGAGAGCTTAAAAAATTCTTTAATAGCGTCAGAAAATAACTTTAAATACTTGCCACAGAAAACACTCGGTGAAACACCAAGTCCAACCCCAACACCGACAGTTGAACCAAGTCCAACGCCGACGGTTGAGCCAAGTCCGACACCAACAGTTGAACTGAGCGACAGGATAGAATTTGAGCAGTCGGGCGACACAGTTTCGGCAAAGCTGATATTTGAAAAAACAGCTCCGCCTGCCGAAAACAATATAATGCTGATTGTTTCATACAGAGAAAACGGACAGCTTAAACGCGTAGAAGTTCCAGAAATATCAGATATGACGGCGAGCTTTGATTATAAGGATTGCGATATAGCAGTATATGTTTGGGATAAAAACATGAAACCTTTAATGGAAGTACAAAAATTCGCGTTAAAAGAAAATAAAGGAGAAAACAATGGAAAAAGTATTTGTTGATTTGGGAGAAAACTCATACAATATTTTAATACATGACAGCTTTGACGGTCTTTTGGACGCGTTATCGGGTATAAACGCGCCGAAAAAGCTTTTAATTGTAACGGACACGAATGTGGATAAGCTGTACGGAGATGAAATATTAAAGCTTTTGCTTTCGGGCGGCTATGACGCGGCAAAATATGCGTTTGCGGCAGGCGAGGAGCATAAAAATATGGACGAAATCCTCGGAATTTGCCGCGCGTGTGTTGAAAATAAGCTTGACAGAAAGAGCATGATTGTTGCGCTCGGCGGCGGTGTGGTCGGCGATATGGCAGGCTTTGCGGCGGCAATTTATATGCGCGGAATTCCGTTTGTTCAAGTCCCGACAACGCTGCTGTCGCAGTCGGACAGCTCGGTAGGCGGCAAGACGGGAATTGATTTTGCCGACAGCAAAAATATTCTCGGCGCGTTCCATCAGCCAAGGCTTGTTTATATGAATGTGGCAACGCTTAGAACACTCCCTGAAATTCAGTTTATATCGGGAATGGGCGAGGTTATAAAGCACGGAATTATAAGAAATCGTGAATTTTATGATTATCTCAAAACCAATGCGGAAAAAATTAAATTGCTCGACAGCGAAACGCTTATGAAAATGGATAAAATAAACTGTATGATAAAAGCGGATGTGGTAATGCAGGACGAAAAGGAAAACGGACTTCGCGCAATTCTGAACTTCGGGCATACGATAGGTCACGCCGCGGAGTCTGCCTATAATTTCCGTAAAACGCACGGCGAGTG
>CAYUSE010000145.1:0-4159 GCA_964447095.1 uncultured Lachnospiraceae bacterium
GTAAGACTAAAGGGATTTGTTATAACGCCGTTTTCCGAACGCTTAACCTTATCAACCTCCGCCGCTTGCTCCTGAATTGTCATATTTTTGTGAATGATGCCTATTCCGCCTTCGCGCGCAATAGCGATAGCCATAGACGACTCCGTAACGGTATCCATAGCTGAGCTCATAAAGGGAATGTTCAGCTTTATGTTCTTTGTAAGACGCGTTGAAAGCTCAACCTCATTAGGCGTGAAATTTGATGCCTGCGGTATCAGCAGTACATCATCAAATGTAAGACCTTCTTTGGCAAATTTATTTTCCATGTCAAAACTCCTCTCTTTATTTATTTTTTTGTTTATTTTATTTATTGTATCAAAATCCGCTAAATTTTTCAAGATAATTTTATAAGAAAAATAATGTTTATTGCATATAGTTAATATATTCGCTTAAAGTATCGCTCAATGTTGCAAAATCACTAATTTTAAAAATCTCGGTTTTAATTTTCGACGCGTTCGGCAGTCCCTTTATATACCATGCGATATGTTTCCGCGCTTCTTTTACGCCTCTGTTTTCGCCTTTTAGTTTGACAAGTGCCTCCGTATGCGAAAGCGCCTGATTGAGCCGTTCTTTGGGCGTCGGCTCATAAGTAACAGAGCCCGTTTTAAAAAACTCATCAATCTGACGGAATATAAACGGGTTTCCCTGCGCGCCGCGCGCGACCATTACCGCATCACAGCCCGTGTAATCCATCAGATTTTTTGCGTCCTGAGCGCACCGGATGTCGCCGTTTCCGATAACAGGCACGGAAACAGCGCGCTTTATTTCCTGTATAATATCCCAATCGGCTTTACCGCTGTAAAACTCGTCGCGCGTTCTGCCGTGGACGGCAATCGCCGCCGCGCCGTTTTCCTCTGCAATTTGCGCAATCAGAAGCGCGTTTACGCTCAATTTGTCCCAGCCCTTGCGGATTTTTACGGTTACGGGAACGGGCGATGCGTCAGAAACGGCGCGTACAATTTCACCTATTAGCTTAGGATTTTTCATCAGTGCGCTGCCGTCGCCGTTGTTTACGATTTTCGGTGCAGGACAGCCCATGTTGATGTCGATTATATCGGGCTTAAATTCCATGACTTTTGGGATAACCTCTGCCATAATTTCTGCGTCCGAGCCGAAAATCTGGATAGCCGCAGGATGCTCGCCGTCCGCGAGCGTCATAAGCTCAGCCGTCTTTTTGTCGTTATAATAAAGCCCTTTTGCGCTTACCATTTCCGAATAGACCATTCCCGCGCCGTACGATTTGCAGATTTTGCGGAAAGCCAAATCCGTAATTCCTGCCATAGGTGCGAGGAAAAAGTTGTTTTCGGTTGTCACATTTCCGATTTTCATATAATCTCCTTAAATCCGAAAAGACCGCCGAAGCGGTCTTTAGGTTATTTTATGTACTTAACATGCAGAAGCTCATGATTTCTGCCCTTTATGATATTATCATAAATCGCATGCACCGTCGGGTTTTTGCTCGCATATTTAATCTGAATGCGCTCGTCTGTATGATAAAGTCCCTTTGCTCGCTTATCGCGTTCGGGATAAAGTCCGAACGGCTGACCAGCGCCGCCAATACAGCCCTCGGGACACGCCATGACCTCAATCAAATCATAATACGCTTCGCCTTTTTCAATCGCTCTGATTATATTTTCAGCCGATGCAAGCCCATGAACAACGCAAATCTTAAATTCCTTGCCGTCAACCTCAATTGCCGCCTCTTTTACGTTTTCTTTACCTCTTACGCCGATAAATTTTATATCCTTGATTGCGCCTGAACTCTTATCCACGCTGCATTCGCGTATAACAGCCTCAGCAACGCCGCCCGTTACACCGAAAATTACGCCTGCGCCGCTGCCGCCCATATCAAACGGCGCGTCTAGATACTCGCTTTCCAAATCTGCGAACTGAATTCCCGCCTCGCGTATCATAGCGGCAAGCTCCTGCGTTGTAAGCGACAGCTCAATAATTCTCTTGCCGTCAATCGTAAATTCAGGTCTTGCAACCTCATATTTCTTTGCTGTACACGGCATAATCGCAACAGAGATAAGCTCTCTTTCATCGCCCTCCTGCTCGTGAAGCTCTTTTATTATGCTTCCGAACATCTGCATAGGCGAACGGCAGCTTGAAATATTGTTGTTTATAAGCTCAGGGTGCTTATTTTCCGCATATTTTATCCATGCAGGACAGCATGAGGTGTACATTGGAAATGTACCGCCGTTTTGAACTCTGTCCAAAAATTCAGCAGCCTCCTCCATAACTGTCATATCTGCCGATAAAACTGTATCGTAAACTCTGTCAACGCCCATCATCTTAAGCGCCGCCACTGTTTTTCCCAAAACATTCTCGCCATGCTCAATTCCGAATTCATCGCCCAAAGCCACTCTTACAGCAGGCGCAATCTGAACAATTACACGCTTTGACGGGTCGTTTAAGTATTTCCACATTTTTTCGGTTTCATCCTTTACGGTTATCGCGCCTGTAGGACAAACCGCCGCGCACTGACCGCAGTTTACGCAGTCCGTATCGCTTAGCTTCATGTCAAACGCGGGCATAACGCGCATTTGTGAGCCTCTGTGCGCGAAATCAATAATTCCAAGACCCTGCTTTTCACGGCATACGCGCACGCAGTCGCCGCAAAGAATACACTTGTTCGGGTCACGCACGATGCTTGTACTGCTTGTGTCAAATTCCTTATGCGGTCTTGTATCCTCAAAACGTACCTTCCTTACGCCGAAACGTATAGCAAGCTCCTGCAAACGGCATGAGCCGCTCTTTGAACACGTCGTACAATCACGGCAATGAGAGGAAAGCAGAAGCTCCAAAATCATTTTTCTGTGCTTTTGCAAAGCGACTGTATTTGTTTTTATTTTCATACCGTCGCGCGGCTGTGTTGAACACGCCGCCTCAACGCCTCCCCACTCATTTTCGACTACGCACATTCTGCATGCGCCGTAAGTCGAAAGCTCTGAATAATAGCAGAAGGTAGGCATTTCTATTCCAGCTTTTCTGATTATTTCAAGGACGTTTTTTTCGCCCTCGATAGGAACTTTAATTCCATCCACATACATATATCCCATAATATAGATTTCTCCTTCCTAAAATATATAAACTCAAGCCATTACGGCTGAAAGAAATTTTCGCAGATTGCCGCTTTGAGGAGCGCCGACGTATAACCTACGGTTTTGCTTTATGCAAAACTCGCCTTTGGCGACTATCGGCTTTATAGCCGATAGCGTAAGACTTCAAGCTCCGAAAAGTGGTGAGATACGGAAATTTATTCAGACGGTCTCTATCGCACCGAACGGACAAGCCTCTTGACACGCTCCGCACTTTATACATTTTTCCGAATTGATGTTAAACGGGCTCTTAATCTCGCCGCTTATCGCCTGAACCGGACATTGTCTTGCGCACTTTGAACAGCCCTTGCACTTGTCGGGATTTATCTTGTACTGCTTCAAAGCCTGACACGCTCCTGCCGGACACTTCTTGTCAACAACATGCGCTATATATTCGTCTCTGAAATATTTCAGTGTGGAAAGTACAGGATTTGCCGCCGTTTTTCCAAGTCCGCAAAGAGCTGTCTTTGAAACGGTTGTCGCAATTTCCTCAAGCAGGTCAATATCCTCGAGCGTGCCGTTGCCGTGAACAATTCTTTCAAGGATTTCAAGCATTCTCTTAGTACCCTCACGGCACGGAACACACTTTCCGCATGATTCATTCTGCGTAAAGTTCATGAAAAATCTCGCAACCTCAACCATACAGGTATTCTCGTCCATTACAACAAGTCCGCCCGAGCCTATCATTGCGCCGACCTTTTTAAGCGAGTCAAAATCAAGCTGCAAATCAAGCTGACCCGCGCCAAGCGTCAGACAGCCTCCCGAAGGTCCGCCTATCTGTACGGCTTTGAATTTCTTATCGCCCTTAATGCCGCCGCCTATGTCAAACACGACCTCTCGGAGCGTCGTTCCCATAGGAACCTCGATAAGACCTGTATTTTTTACGTTACCCGTAATTGCAAACGCCTTTGTTCCGGGACTTGTTTCCGTACCGATTGAGCGGTACCATTCCTTGCCCTTTGTGATTATAATAGGAACATTCGCGTAGGTTTCAACATTGTTAAGTACCGTCGGCTTTG
>CAYUSE010000146.1:0-4152 GCA_964447095.1 uncultured Lachnospiraceae bacterium
GTAAAAATATTTAACGGTATGCATGCCGTTAGTTGTGATATTACCAAGCATATCTTTAATTTTATTTCCTATTTCAAAGGTTTTTCCTTTTAATTCGCGTCCGTCAACAAATTTATGTTTAAAGGCAAGAAAAATAAAAAGTCTGTTATTATTGCAAAAAAGTCTTTCTCCTTGATATTTGTAATTCCACCATTCTAAAGAGTGTAATTCTTCTGATGTTGACGGAACATAGCTGCTATGATTATCTTTCATTTTGTTTATAAAAGCAATCGCTTCAGGGTCACCGCTCGACGCAAGTAAGTCGCAAAGATCATTCTTTTTCAATCCTTTGAGGTTTGGAAGATTAAGATTTCGGTTTTTCTTCTTAAAGTTTTTATAGAATGATTTGATTTTCTGCATTTCGTTTTCATTGTTATCGTTTTCAATGTAAAAGTCATCGTGATGTGAAATATCCATATTGCGAATAATTCCCTGTGAAGCAAGATCAAAATAACTATCGGATATATGTGTAAATTTTAAATCAAACGGCAAAATTTGTTCATCAACTTTTATGAAAAAATCAATATCATGAATTTTTCTCAGAGTAGGCAAAACTGCCGGATGCTTTAAAAAGAAAAGCTCAATAATATCATTTGACGTTTGGTTGTAATATGACCACAAACAGTATTGACGAATACGAGGCAGCACAGAATTATCTAATTCGTTAATAAGCGAATCGAAAGATTTAAGAGATTTATTTCTGACAAACGGTTTTATTATATCGTCAACCTTGTCATTACGAACGCCGCAGTTTACGATAGGAAAGTCGTTCAGTATGTTTTGAAGTCCGTTCAGTTCCTCTTCTCTTTGCGCAATTAACTCTGTTCGCTTTTTTTCTATATATTCAACAAGCTGTTGTATTGTTACTGACGAATGGAATGCTTTTTCTGTCAGTATTTTCATGTTTCCGCTTGTATCTTCTGCAGAGTATTGTTCAACAATTTCCGTGAGACTCGGTTTGTCAAGAGACCTGATAAGAAGAAATCTTGTTGCAGTTGAATTTTCTTTGTAAATCTCACAAAATTTACAAACGTCTTTTGTGTTTTCATACTCCGTATATATTTCGTTAAATTGAACCATGTGTTTATTCCTCCAAAAATCTTTTGTGTGAATGATATTTTTGCGGCACAGTCTGCGCAAATTTGTACAAATGATATACATCTTTTGTAGTAACTTATTATAACACTAAAGAGAGCGGTAGTCTATATGCAATAAGTAACAAAATTTATTGGTGCTTTTTATAAAATATTATGTTCCAAGTCCTATTCATCTTCTAAAATCGGGTTGACAGACAGAAAAAAATATTATACAATAATTAAATCATAAATTGAAAGAGGAATTAAAAATGTTTGATAAATTAGAAGCGTTAGAGGAGCGGTTTTTGCTTGTTTCAGAGAAAATAAGCGACCCCGAGGTGATTGCAGATCAGGATGCGTGGCGCAAATACTGCAAGGAGCATTCGGATTTGTCGCCGATTATAGATAAATACCGCGAATACAAGACGGCAAAACAGACTATTGCCGATGATAAGGAAATGCTTGAGGCAGGGCAGGACAAGGATTTTGAGGAAATGATACGCCTTGAAATGTCTGAGGCTGAGGAAACTATTGAAAAGGCGGGCGAAGAGCTTAAAATTTTACTTTTGCCTAAAGACCCTAATGATGAAAAGAACGTAATTGTTGAAATCCGCGGAGGTACGGGCGGTGACGAGGCGGCGCTTTTTGCGGCTGATTTAATGCGTATGTATTCAATGTACGCTGAAACACGTCATTGGAAAATCGACATATTAAACTCCAATCCGACTGATATAGGCGGATATAAGGAGGTATGTTTTTCAATTGAGGGTCAGGGTGCGTACAGCCGCTTGAAATTTGAAAGCGGCGTTCACCGTGTTCAGCGCGTTCCCGAAACGGAGTCGAGCGGACGTATTCACACATCTGCCGTGACGGTGGCAGTTCTTCCCGAGGTCGAGGATGTGGAGGTTGAGATAAACCAGAACGATTTGAGAATTGACGTGTTCCGCGCTGGAGGTCCGGGCGGACAGTGCGTAAACACGACCGACTCAGCCGTTAGAATTACGCATATACCGACAGGTATTGTAGTATCGTGTCAGGATGAAAAATCACAGCATAAGAATAAGGATAAGGCGATGAAAATCCTTCGCTCGCGTATTTATGAGGTAATGGAGGAGCAGCGCAATAAGGAAATTGCTGATGAAAGAAAATCGCAGGTAGGCTCGGGCGACCGCTCTGAGAGAATAAGAACGTATAATTTTCCGCAGGGACGCGTAACCGACCACAGAATAAATCTTACTCTGTATAAATTGGAACAAATACTTGACGGCTCACTCGATGAAATTATCGATGCGCTGATTACCGCCGACCAAACGGCAAAGCTGTCAGGTCAGGAGGAGTAAAAAAAGGAACAGGCTATGCCTATTCCTTTTTTATTTGGTGGAGATGACGAGAATCGAACTCGTGTCCAAAAATAAATCCGCCGGAACTTCTCCGAGTGCAGGTTATGGTTATTATTCCCGCCGGTACTACTTCATAACCAAAGTTATACCGGCGGTAGTCTTAAAAGTCATGGAAAAGGCGTAAGACACGCCTTAACTCACGTTCACCACTGGTATTTGCCTCAGTCTGCGCCGTGGTCCTCGCAGAGGAGACACGCTGCAATTTAGGCAGCTGCTAATTCGTAATCGTTAGCGTTTATATTTAAAAATTTGAGCCGTTTAAGGTGGCACTCGACACCACTCGCTATTCCGGTTTCCCTATCCCTGTCGAAACCATTACATCCCCTCGTTGGCGGAATAATTATACTTTAACATAATTATACGCGTTTTGTCAAGATATAATACTTGGTTTCGGAGCAAAATACTGATAAATGTTGCATTTTAGCATGCCGTTATAAATCTTTCGCTTTTTATTGGATTTTTTTCCAAATAATTCCTCAAATCTCTCGTGGGAGGTAATAATATAATATGACCATTTATCAAGCTGTGAAAAGTGTTTTCCGATATTGCGGTAAAGCTCTTCGCAGTCCTTTTTTTCTCCGAGCCGTTCGCCGTAGGGCGGATTGCATATAATCGTACCGTATGGCATTTTAAAATCAATATCAAGCGCATTTTTAATAATTGGCTTTACCCATTTGTCAACTCCCGCAAGGCGTGCATTTTCCGCTGCCAAATTCGCGGTTTTTTCGTCAATATCGGACGCGTAAATTTCAAGCGGCACATCCTTTTCAAGCGATTTTGCCTCGTCTGCGGCATTTTTCCACATACTTTCTGTTATCTGCTTAAACTCATTCGCCGCAAAATGTCTGTTAAGCCCCGGCGCGATATTCCTTTTAAACATAGCCGCCTCAATCGGGATTGTTCCGCTGCCGCAGAACGGGTCGCACAGCGGATACTCGAATTTCCAGTAGCTCATCATAACCATTGCCGCCGCAATTGTTTCGCGCAGCGGCGCGAGGTTTGATACCTTTCTGTAGCCGCGCTTATGAAGCGGTTCGCCTGATGTGTCTATCATAAGCGTCACCTTATCTTTTAAAATAGAAAACTGTATCTGATATGTACAGCCTTCCTCAGGCAGCCATTCAATTCCGTAAACCGATGATAATTTATCGGCAGCCGCTTTTTTGATAATCGCCTGACAGTCGCGGACGCTCGCAAGCTTGGATTTTAAGCTATATCCCTTAACGGGGAATGCGTCGTTTTTACCAAACCAATTTTCCCATTCTATCGCCTTTGTTTTTTCAAAAAGCTCGTCAAAGGTAACAGCCGTAAATTCTGCGATTTTTATAAGCAGCCTTTCGCCTGTCCGAAGATTTGTATTTACGCGGCAGATAGCTTCTAAATCGCCCGAAAACGTGATTTTTCCGTCCTCGACCGCCGTTGTTTCATAGCCGAGCCGCCTTATCTCGCGCGATGCGAAATGCTCAAGTCCGAACAGCGTCGGCACAATCAATTCAAATTTATCCATTATTTTTTCCTCTTTTTTATTACGCGTTTTCTGTAATTTTTGCTTATCTGTTTTTTTGCCGTCACTTTTTTCTTTGTTTTCTCGAATTTTTTTAACATGGAAGCTTTTGCGTCTTTTTCAAGCACGAAGT
>CAYUSE010000147.1:0-4095 GCA_964447095.1 uncultured Lachnospiraceae bacterium
GACTCATATTCGTTTTTAGTCTTATATTATCTATCAGCGTTATATCTGCATGTCCTCTATCCACCGACGCCAATGCGGAGCTAATGTCATTACACATAACAATAGTCCACTCTGGATATTTTTCTTCTATGTAATTTTTTATTGATATATCATCCTTTGGAATTGCCGCCGTATAAACTCCGTTATTTTTGATTTCGGTTTCCTTCATTGAAATAACATTATATTCAAGAATGGTATATGGTTCGCTTGCCTTATATAATCCCTGCCAGTCTCCATAAACGGATGCAATCAAATCCGCCTTGCCCAGCGTCATAAGCGTTTCAAGCTGCTCGTCGGATTCATACGGTATATATTTTAATTTTATTGATGATTTTTCTGAAATTTTGTTGATATAATCGGGATAAATCCCTTTATAAGTTCCGTCCTCATAATATGAAAACGGATAATCGCTTCCCTTGACTAAAACTCTGAGTTCAGAATAATTATTGTATGCGTTTTTCTCTGCATCGCTCCATTCATCACGATATGACGGATTTTCGGCAAAGGCAAATATGCCATTGCAAAAAAGCAATAGCAGTATAAGCATTACTGTTTTTATTGTCATCAATCGCTTCATGAATAAAAAAACCTCTTTACTATTATTGATTAAGCGAAAAAAATCGTTATTCTCTACATAGTATTGTAACATAATATTCATATAATTGCAATACTTTTTTGTAACTTTCACAAAAATATTACTTTTTTTCCATGATTTTTAAGCAAAAACATTCAATAGATTTTTTTAAATCATAAGATACGAAACAGCGCATATAAATAATAACATAAATAATGGACAAAAGGAGGAAAAAAGAAAGTGGAGGAATACAATATTTATAATGATATAGCCCAGCGCAGTCAGGGTGATGTTTATATAGGTGTGGTAGGTCCGGTAAGAACGGGAAAATCCACATTTATAAAAAAATTCATGGATATGCTTGTTATACCAAACATTGAAAACGTATATCAGGCAGAAAGGGCAAGGGACGAATTACCCCAATCGGCAGCAGGAAGGACTATCATGACCACCGAGCCTAAATTTATCCCAAATGAGGCGGTTACTATATCTCTCGGGGATAACGCGCATCTTAACGTACGCATGATTGACTGTGTAGGATACATAGTTGACAGCTCATTGGGCTATGTCGAAGATGATCAGCCCAGAATGGTAAATACTCCGTGGTTTGACCATCCGATACCATTCAACGAGGCTGCTGAAATCGGCACAAAGAAGGTAATCACAGAACATTCAACAATAGGTCTTGTCGTGACTACCGACGGTTCCGTTACCGACATTGACCGCGCCGATTACATTGACGCGGAAAACAGGGTTATTGACGAATTAAGAGCTATAAACAAGCCGTTTATCGTCCTGCTCAATTCTGCCTCCCCAGCATCGGAGGATACGCAAAATCTAAGAGAGGAGCTTGAAAGAAAGCATAATGTTCCCGTAATTGCCGTAAACTGCGAGGAACTCAATGCTGCTGATATTCATTCGATAATTGAAACAGTTCTTTTTGAATTCCCTCTAAAGGAAATCAACATACGTATGCCGCATTGGATTGACCGTCTTGACGAAAATCATTGGCTAAAGAGCGATATTTATAACACGGTTCTTTCCAATATAGAAGATGTATCACTTATCCGCCATACTCGCATGCTTGCAGACGGTTTAAATTCCTGTGAATTTATAAAACGGGCATATATTGAGGGCATGGATTTGGGAATAGGCTCTGTTCGTATGCTGCTTGAATTTCCCGAAGAGATGTACTATAAAATTCTCGGCGAGGTTTCGGGCTTTGAGATTGAGGACGAGGAACAGCTTATGGCGCTTATGGGCGAATTGGCAAAAATCAAGGAGGAATATGACAAGGTTTCATTTGCGCTTCATGAAGTTCGCGAAAAAGGCTACGGCATAGTTTCGCCATCAACTGACGAACTAACGCTTGACGAGCCGAAAATCGTTAAACAGGGCGGCAGATTTGGCGTAAAGCTAAAAGCAAGCGCGCCGTCAATTCACATGATACGCGCCGATATTGAAACGGAGGTAAGTCCTATCGTCGGCACGGAGAAGCAATCTGAGGAGCTTGTGCATTATCTTCTGTCTGAATTTGAGTCGTCGCCCGAGAAAATCTGGGAGTCGAATATTTTCGGCAAGTCGCTTTATGAGCTTGTAAACGAAGGCTTGCACAATAAGCTGTCGCGTATGCCCGAAGAAAGCCGCAATAAGCTTAAGGAAACACTCCAGCGTATAATAAACGAGGGCAGCAACGGATTGATTTGTATTATTCTTTGACGGAGGTAATTGTGTGAAAAAAGCTTTCATGTCACTGGCAATAATTCTGCTTTTGTGCGGATGCAGCATACATAATGCCGCTCAAATTGAGATTAACTCAAAGCAGTATGAAACGGATATTTCAACGGTTGACGCGGAAAACATCAGATTTTCAGGCATAAAAGACACGGAATTTCAGACTGATTTGAATAAACAGCTTGATGACGAGCTTGCCTCCTCGCTTGTCGCTTTTGAAAGCGCGGCGCAGGACGCCTCGCCAAATCTCACAATGGGAAACAAGGCGGTTTTCAACAATAAATGGCACGAAAAATACAATAAAAATAATTTTATCAGTATGATTAACGAAGAATATACATATCTGGGAGGAGCGCACGGCAGTACAGCATGGCGCGCCTTGAATGTTGACACTGTAAAAAACAAGACTCTCACGCTCAGCGATTTATTTGCAGATAGCGGCTATAAGGAAACACTCAACCGTATGATTAGCGAGCTTGTTTTGGAAAAGCCTGATGAATACAAGGATTTATGGGCTAAACCGGAATTAAAAGACAGCCACCAAAATGATTTTTACATTGAGGACGGAAATCTTGTGATTTACTTTCAGCCGTACGATTTGTCATATTACGCGCGCGGCTTTGTCGAGTTTCCGCTGAAGCTTGAGGAGCTTTCGGGATATTTAAACGCAGAATACCGCAGGCTTATTCCCGGAAACGTACACCAGCCGAAGGTGACGCGCAAGCCAAATGTGACACCCGATACATCGCCTTCGGCGGTGTAAAACAAAAAACATTAAGGCTATTCAAAAACAGAAGTTAATCCTTTGCGATTACACTTCTGTTTTTTTACCTCTTGCAATTTTTTCAGGTTTATTGTATAATGAAACTGGATAGAATTTCTATCCGTTGCCTTACGGCAAATTTGCGGTACTTTTGAATATAAACACATAGAAGCGCGTATGTTAGATAAAAACATAGGCTCTAATTATCATTCGCTTTTATGTGTTTTGAATGAATTGTACCGCAATACAATATAGTCTTGCCTGTGTTTTTTTAGTACGTAAGCAGGACTAATGTTTGCGTACTTTTTTATACGCAAGAAAAAGAAAGAAAGGAAGGTCAAAAACCCATGAAAAAATTTATTTCACTATTCACAACATTTTGTATTGTATTCGCAATGATTGGTACTTTCACGGTATTTTCCGATGATACGGATATTACGGAAATATCCACGCTTGCGGAACTCGAAGCGTTCCGAGATGATGTAAACAACGGCAATACTTATGAGGGAAAGACGGTTAAGCTGACCGCTGACATTGATATGTCTGAAAAATACGACGAGGGTAAAGAAAGCTGGACGCCGATTGACACATTTGCAGGAACTTTTGACGGTGCTAATCATATCATAAGCGGATTTTATGCCTACACAGAGGAAGAATACGGCTGCACAGCATTTTTTGGGAGCATCAATGGAACGCTTAAAAATCTTAATGTTAAGGGTACATCTGTATCAGCCTGCGGCATTAGCGAAGGAACTGCCGCAGGTGTTACAATTTCTATTGAAAAAAACGCTCAGATGCTTAATTGCTCGTTTGATGGGTATGTAAAAGGTTATTCTCCAAGCGGTTTGGCTGCGAGTAATAGGGGAATTATATCGGGCTGTACCTTCAAAGGCAAGGTAGAGGGAATACATCTTGTCGGCGGCATTGCAGGCACGGGTGACGGAACAATAGAAAATTGCGTAAACGAGGGAGAAATTATAGGAAG
>CAYUSE010000148.1:0-4089 GCA_964447095.1 uncultured Lachnospiraceae bacterium
CAGGAGGCAACTGAAAAATCCGACTTTGAGCAGGCGGCAACATTAAAAACAGAGCGTTTACAGCTTGAAGCTGATATTGAAAAAGCGGAAAAAGATGCCTCAAAGGCAAAAATCACGTATGACGATATTGCGTCCGTTATTGAGAGCTGGACGAAAATCCCCGTTCATCGTCTGACAGAGGACGAATCGCAAAAGCTGTTAAATCTGGAGGAGCGTATTCACCAAAGAGTAGTCGGACAAAATGAAGCCGTTACGGCGGTTTCAAAGGCAATAAGACGCGGCAGAGCGGATATAACAACAAAAAAACGCCCCGTTTCGTTTATTTTCGCAGGACCTACAGGCGTTGGAAAAACGGAGCTTGTCAAAACACTTGCCGAAGTCATGTTTGACACTGAGGACGCGCTTATACGCATAGATATGTCGGAATATATGGAAAAACATGCGGTTTCAAAGCTTATCGGCTCTCCCCCGGGCTACGTGGGTTACGATGATGCTGGTCAGCTTACGGAAAAAGTTCGCAGAAAGCCGTATTCGGTTATTCTTCTTGACGAAATTGAAAAAGCGCATCCCGAGGTATTCAATCTGTTCCTGCAAATCCTTGACGACGGCAGGATTGCCGACAGTCATGGTAAAATCGTGAACTTTGAAAATACGATTATCATTATGACAACAAACGCGGGCTCGGAATTTAAAAGCTCCGCGCCGGGATTTATGTCGGACGATAATATTACAATGGCGGATAATGTCGATAAGAGCTTGAAACAGTTCTTTAAACCTGAATTTCTCAACAGAATTGACGATATTGTGACCTTTAAACCGCTTTCAAAGGACGAATTACGTCAGATTATTGATTTGCTGCTAAAGGACATTACGGAAAAACTGCATGAAAAGGGCGCGCAAATCACCGTTACTGACGCCGCAAAGGAAATTATATTAAACAGCGGTTATGACAAGAAATACGGCGCAAGACCGTTAAAACGCGCCATTCAAAATCTGCTTGAGGATAAGCTTGCAAAGCTTTCTCTTAACGGTCAGATTAAAAAGGGCACGCAAATCACCGCCGACGCGCAGGACAATGAAATAGTGCTTTCGGCTGTAAGCATATAGCAAAATCATAAAAATCTCCGCATAAAAATTCGTGGCTTGCAAAACAGTCGCGCATTTTTATGCGTCAGAAAATTTGGGGG
Source organism: uncultured Lachnospiraceae bacterium (assembly GCA_964447095.1). Taxonomy (GTDB): domain Bacteria; phylum Bacillota; class Clostridia; order UBA1381; family UBA1381; genus JALEPO01. Next base: position 1,188 of record CAYUSE010000148.1, read on the forward strand.
TAAAAATATGAAAAAACGGATTTTATGCTTAGTCATTATTTCTGCTATGATTGCCGTATTTTTCCCTGCTGTTAACGCGGAGAAAAACACTGATGACGAACAAGTAACGCTAATTGTTGAAGTTAAAGGCGACGCGGCATTGGAAACTGACGAGGCGGTTTTAATGGGCGCGGCTGAATATAACGAAACGGAAGAAGCTCAGACGCAGACCGAAAAAATCCTGTCCGTGCAGGAAAAAGTAAAGGCGGATATAAAAAATAAGATCAGCAAAAAAGCGGAATTTGGTTTTACATATACGAATGTATTAAACGGCTTTTCGGTAACGGTCAATAAATCGGATATGGATAAAATAAAAGCCCTGCCGAATGTTGAAAATGTGTATATTTCAGAAACTCACGAGCGAATTGAGCCGATTGAAGAAGAAAACAACCCTGAAATAGAATTGTTTTCCGATACATCAGACGCAGCTCCCGAAGCTACACCTATTATTGATGGCTGCTGTACCATGATGAATGTACCGTATATGCACGAACGCGGCTATCAGGGACAAGGGCAGGTAATTGTAGTTATGGATTCAGAGCTTGACGTAGACCACGAATTTTTTGCCTCTCCCGTTGAAAATCCGCATTATTCAAAAACGGATATTGAAAAACTTATTGCTGAAAAAAATCTTAATGCGAATGTAACGGCGGACGAAGCTTATCATAGCGAAAAAATACCGTTTACCTATGATTACGCCAAAAATACGGCAGATGTACGACCGTGTGACACGGACATAATTCACGGTACGCACACAAGCGGTATAGCGGCGGGAAAAAACGGTACATTTCATAAAAAAGCGAAATTCACGGGAGTTGCGCCTGAGGCTCAGCTTATATTTATAAAGGTTTTTGATCTATATGACGGTGTTGAATATCTGTCCGACGATGTCATTATCGCCGCCGTTGATGACGCTTCTAAAATGGATATAGCCGCGATAAATATGAGCTTAGGCTCTGACAGCAGCAAGGACATGCTTATAAAGGCGGTAACAAATGCTGTTGACGCAGGAATACATATTTCTGTGTCCGCAAATAATATGGGACGAGACGATTTTATTGACACAGCGGATATAGACTATTCAACATCTCCAATGTTGCCTTCCATAAGCGCCGCCATGTCGGTTGCCAGCTCGGACACGGCTTTATGCTGGAAGGAAAAAGACGGCGAGTATGTGCTTGAAAATTATGAATATTGTGATGGAGTAAGCTATTTTTCGTCATTTGGTACAAATCACACGCTTGAATTAAAACCGGAAATTACTACTCCGGGTTGTCCTGTCTATTCGTCGATACCGAATAATAAATACGCTGATAAATTGGGAACATCTATGTCATCGCCGCACATGGCGGGCGCGGCAATACTGATGCGGCAGTATATTGACGAGAATTATCAGGGCAAATTTGAAAATCCTGCAAGGTTTATTGAACAGCTTACAATGAGCAGTGCGCCGATAATATGGGAAAATGAAGCTGAAAAAATTCCGTATTCACCTCGCTTACAAGGCGCGGGACATCTCGATTTGGAAGCGGCGGCAAAAACTCCCTCCGTGCTTATCGGAACAGAGGGTAAATCAAAAATCAGCTTAAAGGATAAGCTTACGGACACTTTTAAAATTGAATTTACCGCAAGGAATTTTTCTGATAATGACGTAACGTATGATACGGTTGATTTTTCGCTTATAACCGATAATTATACATACAGCACATATTATAAGAAAAATATTATAGACGGCTTAAAAAAGCTAAGCTATACATTGGAGGATATGCCCGAAAGCGTAACAGTTCCCGCAAACGGTGAAACAAAAATCAGCTTTACGGTTAATCTTGACAGCGCGGAAACGGCGGAAAACTTAAAAATTTTCACAAACGGATTTTTTCTTGACGGCTTTGTGGCATTGTCCGACAGCAAGAATACCGTTCCGACTGTAAGTATTCCGTACACGGGCTTTTACGGCGATTGGACGTCACAGCCCGCGTTTGGCGAGCCATATTATTCAGACCATGAAAATGAATACACTTATTTGGGTTCTTCTAACGGAAATTGTCGTTGTTACGAAAGAGCAAGAACTTTATGCGGTCGCCTTGGCAGAAATTTGCTTGCCTCCGAAGAATATAACGGTCCCGAGTATGAGGCGGAGGAATATGCGGGAATTTCGCCGAACAATGACAAACGATTTGATTTCTTGTGCGTGGTTATGATGCCTAAAAGAGCTATGTCGGGCTGTAATATCCGCATAGAAAATGAAAACGGTGAAATTGTCAGAACTTATGAAAATCCCGATATGAAGTTTGGCAAGTTAGATTTTCCAAATCATGCGGATTTTGATATGAACGGCTTGCCCGACGGCGATTATACCGTCTATGTAACAAGTCATCTTGATTATGAGGGCGCAAGGGACGAGGAAATCAGTATGAAATTTTATATTGATACGGTTGCTCCCGAAGTTAAGGCGTATTCCATATTTGACGGCAAAGATGATGAGGGTAACGACAAAACCTACCTCGGTTTGAGGGTGACCGATAACCGTTATATCATGGGAGGGGTTTTGAACGGAAAAAAGTCTGACGGGACAGACTTCCGTTTTGAATGGTATTCAAAGGCGAAAAACGATGTTACGGGCAAAATAGATATTACGGGAGTGGATATTTCAACATTGAAAATCAGCCTGTATGATTACGCATATAATAAAAAAGAGTATGACGGAATTGTGTTACCGTCACCAACTCCTGATGCGTCAGCTTCACCGTCACCCACACCGAGCGTAACTCCGACAGCTACGCCAAGCCCGACACCAACGGCAAGTCCAACAGCTACACCAACAGTTTCGCCTACGCCAAGCCCAACACCAAGTCCCACTCCG
>CAYUSE010000149.1:0-3813 GCA_964447095.1 uncultured Lachnospiraceae bacterium
GAAGGCTCGTCTATAAAATCCGCAAACATTCCGATTGCGTTTGATCCTCCGCCTACACACGCCATTACCGCGTCAGGCAGCCTGCCTTCCATTTCTATAATCTGCTTTTTTGTTTCCCTGCTTATAACACTTTGGAAATACTTCACAATCTCCGGATATGGATGCGGTCCGACAGCCGAACCCAAAACATAAAACGTATCGTCAGCATGAGCCGCCCATGAGCGCATAGCCTCGTTTGTAGCATCCTTGAGCGTTCCCGTTCCGCTTGTTACCGCCTGAACTTCTGCTCCCAAAAGCTTCATTCTGAACACGTTAAGCGCCTGACGCTTTGTGTCTTCCTCACCCATGAAAACGGTGCATTGAAGCCCAAGCATCGCCGCAAATGTTGCAGTCGCAACACCGTGCTGTCCCGCGCCCGTTTCAGCAAGAACCTTTTTTGCGCCCATTCGTTTTGCCAAAAGACATTGCCCTATTACATTATTGATTTTGTGCGCGCCCGTGTGATTTAAATCCTCGCGTTTGAGATAAATCTTCGCGCCGCCCAAATCCTTCGTCATATTTTCGGCATAATACAGTACCGACGGTCTGCCCGTGTACTGCTTATGATAGAAGTTTAATTCTTTAATAAACTCCCCATCGTCTTTGTATTTATTGAACGCATTTTCAAGCGCGATAAGCGCGTTCATAAGCGTCTCTGACGCATACTGACCGCCAAATTCGCCATATCTTCCCTTTTTCATTTCTATTCTCCTCTCAACTCATCTCATAAATATAAATTACTGCTCCGTCGTAATTCTAACGGCATAATTATCATGATCCCATTCAACTTTTTCACCGAGTGATTCTATTACAAATCTAAGCGGAACAAATGTCCTGTCGTTTACGAGCTTTGCAGGAACATCGATTGCCGCAGGCTGATTGTTTATAAACGCAGTTGAATCAATCTGAAGCGCTATAAATGTTGTTTCTCCGTTCTTTTCTCTTGCTGCAACAACCGTCTTTGTTTCATCATCCCACTGCACATCTGCTCCTACAGCCTCGAATATTGCGCGCATCGGAACAAGAGTTCTGTCTTGCTCTATAAACGGATTTACGTCAAAAGTCATTTTCTCTCCATTTAAATACACGCTCGGTTCGCGGCTTGCCGAAAATGCCGATACTGACGACAGAACCGTTACCGCCGAAATCACTAATGCTATTATTTTTTTCATTGTTAATTCTCCTCTCGAATATCATATTATTTTTATTATAACAAATTTTTTTAACTTTTTCAATAGCTTTTTTCTGCTATTTCATGTATTTCTCCGCAATTTCCGCACAATCTCGCACACACGCAATGCACGGACGTTTTTTATAAAAATCAGCCGTCCGCTCCGTGGGCTTTGCCGTATTATCCTTCGGTCTGTTAATTCCAAGCAAATCGCCGCAGACAACCGAACCGTTTATTTCCTCAAATTCATGAGCCATTTTTTGAACCGTTCCATACACCGTCTCACGCGTTTTCATATCACCGGCCTCGCCGTCACTCAGGCAAAGTCCAGCAAGCATAAACATACCGGTCACCGCGCCGCAGGTAAGCCTCATACGTCCCATACCGCCTCCGAAGCCCTCGGACATTTTCATCGCCGTATTAAAATCAAGTCCCAAATCCTCCGCGAATGCGCCGACAACCGACTGCGCGCAGTTATATCCCGATTTAAAAAGCTCTTCCGCTCTGTCAGCTCTTGTCATATTCTATCCACTCCTGTTTTTTTAGCCGCTTCGGCAACCGCCTTAGCCACATTATCTGCAACACGCTTATCAAACGCGTCGGGGATTATGTATTCTTCGCTTAATTCATCATCGGCGATTATTCCTGCTATCGCCTCCGCCGCCGCAATTTTCATCTCATCATTTATATCACTCGCTCTTACATCAAGCGCGCCTCTGAAAATCCCCGGGAAGGCAAGCACATTATTTATCTGGTTCGGAAAATCCGAGCGTCCCGTGCCGATTACCTTTACTCCGGCTTTCTTTGCAATATCCGGCATAATTTCCGGCACAGGATTTGCCATGGCAAATATCACGGGGTCTTTCGCCATTGATTTTACCATTTCCTCTGTCACGATATTCGGAGCGCTTACGCCGATAAACAAATCCGCGCCCTTTAACGCTTCCTTTAAATCACAATCTATGTTGTCCGGATTTGTAAGTTCCGCAAGCTTTGCCTGCTCGGGGTTCATCTGCTTGTTTCCTCTGTAAAGCGAGCCGAATTTATCGCACATTATTACATTTTTAAGACCTCTGGAAACAAGCAGGCGCGTTATTGCCATTCCTGCCGAGCCTGCGCCGTTTACGGCAGCCTTAATTTTCGTTATGTCCTTATGTACAACTTTCAGCGCGTTCAGCACAGAAGCCAAGACAACAACTGCCGTTCCGTGCTGGTCGTCATGAAATACAGGAATATCGCATTCTTCCTTTAATCTTCGCTCTATTTCAATACAACGGGGCGCAGAAATATCCTCGAGGTTAATTCCTCCGAAAGAACCCGATATAAGCTTTACCGTATTTACAATTTCGTCAACGTCCTTTGAGCGAACGCAGAGCGGAAACGCGTCAACGTCCGCAAAAGTCTTAAACAAGGCGCATTTTCCTTCCATTACGGGCATACCTGCCTCAGGTCCTATATCGCCAAGTCCCAATACAGCCGTACCGTCTGTAATTACTGCCACTAAATTTCCGCGGCGCGTGTATTTATACGACAAATCCGTATCCTTTGCAATTTCAAGACACGGCTCGGCAACTCCGGGCGTGTATGCAACCGACAATTCATCTCTGTTTGTTACTGCAGCGCGGGATACCACCTCTATTTTCCCTTGCCATTCTTCATGCTGTTTTAAAGCAAACTCTTTTTTATCCATTATAATAACCATAGCCTTTCTGCTTTTAGTAATTTTTATCTAATTATAGCAAATTTTTTTATTTTTGTCTATGTTTTTGCTATTTTTATCATATTTTAGCATTTTCAACAAATTATTCACCGTAAAAATGAGTATTTTTTCTTTTAAAACGCTTTCCTTTCCGTTCGTTTTGGTATATAATGTATTTATGTATATTTACCGGACTGTAAGGGAGGCAAAATTCTTGATTACTTTAACGGGGCAATCTGTTTGCGATGGAATTTCTTTTGGACGTATTTATACGTTTTCCAGAAAAGAAAGCACTATTAAACGGCATCACGTAAACAGCAGCGATGATGAAATAAAAAGGTTTGAAAAAGCAGTTAGCCAGGCTCATCATGAACTTGATTCGCTTTACAAAAAAGCTCTTGCCGATGTCGGCAAAGCAAACGCGATGATTTTTCAAATTCATCAGCTCATGCTTGAAGACCCTGATTATACAGAGGCAATAAAAAACATAATAGCCGATGAACTGCTAAATGCCGAAACAGCCGTCGCGCAGACCTGCGACAGCTTTGTACAGATGTTTGAGTCAATGGAAGACAGCTATATGCGCGAGAGACGCGCCGATGTAAAAGATGTGTCGGAAAGAATTATAAGAATACTTGAAGGACGATCGGGAAACGGAGTAAACTCAGACGAGCCGGTTATAATAATAGCCGATGATTTGGTTCCCAGCGAGCTTGTTCAGTTTGACAAAAACAATGTTCTCGCATTTGTAACGCAAAACGGCTCAGTCACATCGCATACATCAATACTTGCGGCTATGATGAATATTCCTGCCATTATCGGCGCAAAAGATTTATTTAACGCCGATTATAACGGCATGAACGCCGTCGTTGACGGATTTACGGGAACAATCTATATCGACCCT
>CAYUSE010000149.1:3823-4083 GCA_964447095.1 uncultured Lachnospiraceae bacterium
AGCTGATAAAAAAGCAATGCAGCTTGAAAAACTTAAAGGCATTGAAAACATCACAAAGGACGGGCAGAAAATCAAGCTGTGCGCTAATATCGGCAGCGTGCTTGACGCTTCGTCAGCTTATGCAAACGATGCTGACGGAATAGGTCTTTTCCGAAGCGAGTATCTATATCTTAAAGGAGAAAATTACCCTTCAGAGGAAACACAGTTTGAAGCATATAAAAATGTTCTTCTGAAAATGGAAGAGAAGCAGGTTGTAATCC
>CAYUSE010000150.1:0-4082 GCA_964447095.1 uncultured Lachnospiraceae bacterium
CCACACATACTCGGAGACTCAAGACTTAAAAGCCTCCTCGGCATACGAACAGTTCCTGCAAAAGCATTAAGAAGCTTCACCTTTTGCAAAAGCTCAGACGGAAACAGCGTGCTTGCCATAAACATAATAAATAATCCAAACAGAAAGATATATGAATAGAAGCTTTTATTTTTCAGCTTGCTTTTCTTTGCAAAAATTGTATATAACGCAGCAATAACGAAGCAGAAGGTTACTCCAACGCCAAGCGACAGCGACATATCACCCTTTATGCCAAGCGGCATAAGCTGTGAATATCCGAATTTATCGTTAAAGAAATTGAACATTTCTGCCGGGAAAATCGAATTTGAGAAATATTCCGTATTTGCCGGCGTATGATGTATAGAAAGGTCAGTACCAATATAATATATAATAAACGGAATAAGATACCATAAATTTATAAGCAGTGTCAGTACAGCAGCCTTAATAAATCCAATATATCGCTTTTCTTGCAGAAAATCACGCAAAAACACGATTATTGATGCCACTGTAAGTATAACGACAAATATACAGCTTATTATATGAGAATGGAATATCGCGCTGCATCCGACTGCAAACACCCACCATTTTGATTTATCGTCCTTTAAAATATAATAAAGTCCCAAAATGACAACAGGGAAAAATGTCATTGCGAGAGCCTCGCCTATCGCCGCCCTGTAAAATAAATTCTCGCATCTCCAAGTTGAAAGCGTATATACAATTGCCGCGAACACGCCGGCAAAAGTCGATTTTGTCATTTTCTTTGCGCAAACGTACATGATAAATGCCGTTACTATATTAACAGCAAGCAGAAATATTTTATACGAGGTCACGAGAGATATACCGCATAATCTTAACAGAGCTGGAAAATACAAAAACAAGCTCGGATAAATACTTGCGGATAAAGAACCGTAGCAGTTATTATGAGCAGGGTCAATTCTTACGGGGAATTGTCCGGAAAGCAGTCCGTCCTTTATGCCTTCTATTCTGTATAGATGAAAATTCAAATCCTGTCCGTAGATTATATAGTTTTCAAATGATGGATATGACGCAAAAACCGCCGTTGCAATAAGTGTTATAATAACAGCGGATTTTGTCAAATCCGTATTCTTTTTAAATTTTATATAGCCTATATATAAAAGCATCGCCGCAATAAGAAGCGCGTACAGAATATAATCGTTAAATATTGCGCGCTGTCTTGTAAGCTGTACGTTGAAAAGGTTTGCCGACTGTGATTTTATTATGATATTGCTTTCATCCTTGTTAAGCTGAACACCTATTGTTCCCTCTCCCGAGCCAAGCTCCTTTCCGTCCGGATTTACGATTTTAACCTCGCTGCCGCTGTTAAATTGAAATGTATAATTACCGGCAGGAAGCGATAAACGCGGTGAATACTCATTGTAGCCTGCAGCATTTTTGCTGAGCTTCAAATCAAAAGAAAGCTTATTTGCCGTTACGGAATTGAGCATAAGCAATATAGTTATAATTATAACGCCTGTAACGTATATATACCATTTATTGTTTTCCTGTGTGTTTTCTTTATTCACCCTTTTTTTCATCCTTTTTTCCTCTCATTTCTTTAAATTTGTTCTCTGTCTGTATCAATCTATATTCAAAGTCCTGTTTGTTTTTCTGTATCATTGTCGATAAAATAAGTCCTGAAAAATAAGACTGTATCGCGCTTAAAATTACAAATCCGCACACTACAAGCGTCGGTATTTTCGGAACAAGTCCCGTTTGTATATACGTTATAAGCACGGGAATGAAGAACGCCGCCGCGATTATGACGAGTATTGCCGAAAGCATTGAAAAGAACCTCAACGGCTTATAGTTTTTATAAAGTCTTAAGATGGTTTTAAGTACCTTAAAACCATCTGAATACGTATTCAGCTTTGACTCGCTTCCCTCGGGTCTGTCGCGGTATTCGATAACGACATTTTCCACAGCCATGTTTTTATCAACGGCGTGAATTGTCATTTCAGTTTCAATTTCAAACCCCTGAGAAAGAACGGGAAAAGTTTTCACAAAATTATAACTAAACGCTCTGTAACCAGTCATAACGTCTTTGATGTTATTTTTAAATAAGCGGTTAATACTTTGTCTTACAACGCTGTTTCCCATGTTATGAAACGGCCGTTTATTTTCGGTAAAATAAGTTGAAGAAAGTCTGTCGCCAACTACCATATCCGCATTTTTTAAAAGCACTTTGTCCGCCATTTCGCGTGCGTATTCGGCAGGATAGGTATCGTCGCCGTCGGTCATAATATATACCTCCGCATCAATCTCGCGGAACATTCTGCGTATTACGTTTCCCTTGCCCTGCATAGGTTCATATCGTACAACTGCGCCCGATTTCTTTGCAATTTCCGCTGTATTGTCACTTGAATTGTTGTCGTAAACATAAATAACAGCCTCGGGCAGAATTTTTTGAAAATCCTCAATTACCTTTTTTATTGTACTTTCCTCATTATAGCACGGAATTAACACCGCAATTTTATCCATATCAATCACCTGTAATTTTCACTTTTTTAAGACTTTAATATATTCATTTCCTTATTATAGCAAATTCTCACCTATTTAACATATTACCATATATACCTTTTTCAGTCAATACAAAAAGCTTGCAAAATTATATAAATTATAGTATAATTTTAATATGTGAATTATCAAAATAAGGAGGAAAAATATGCTGCACGAAAAAATACAACTAAGAAGCACAAGTGAAATACCGTACATAACAACGTATATTTTGGAGGATACAATCCGAAATCAGCCAAAAAGACCGCTTATTGTAATATTTCCGGGAGGAGGCTACGAATATCGCTCTCCGCGCGAGGCAGAGCCTATTGCATGCGAATTCAACAGCGCCGGAATGAACGCCGTTGTTGTGGAATATTCGGTAAACACTCCGTATCCTCAATCGCTTATTGACGCGTCTGACGCATTGGTATACGTAAAACAACACGCGGAGGAATGGAATACCGACCCCGATAAAATCTTTGTCTGCGGCTTTTCCGCTGGCGGTCACTTAGCGGCAAATCTTGCAATAATGTGCGAAAAAGAGGAAGCGATAAAACGCCCGGATAAGCTTAATAAGCCGACAGGCATGATTTTATGCTATCCTGTAATAACCTCAGGTGAATTTGCCCACCGCGGTTCGTTTGATGCAATATCGGCAGTAACACCCGAGCTTCTCGAAAAAACCTCGCTTGAAAAGCAAGTTGATAAAAACACACCGCCGGCGTTTATCTGGCACACTTTTTCCGATAATGCCGTACCCGTTGAAAACAGTCTGATGCTCGCGTCGGCAATGCGTGAAAACGGAGTTCCGTTTGAACTTCATATATATCCCAACGGTCCGCACGGTCTGTCACTCTCCACAGATTTCGTATCCGAGACTAAAGATGGCTCTATACCGCATGTTCGCAATTGGATTTGCCATGCAAAAAAATGGGTGGAACTATTTTAAAAAATAAAATTAGCAATACTGAAAAAGACACTCAATGAGTGTCTTTTTCAGTTGCATTAAAATGTTTATTTTACCACTGTGTACTTGTAAGTTTTGTGTATTCCTCGGCCGTAATCGGCATAACCGTGCCATGACGGTATGTGCCGTCAAAGTTAAAGGCTGTTCCTGCCGTGAATATACCCTTTGTTATATCGCTTGTTACAAACGGCTTATAGCCCTGACTCTTTGAGAAATAGTCAAGCAGCAGGCACCATTTATCCTCGCCGTTCATCTTATAAATTGTCGGGCCTTCATAACCCGTCATATCGCCTAAATTATACGATGCAACATCTTTCCAATTACCGTTTAATGAGGTACATTCCTGCATTGTTATTGACGAGCGCGCCTCGTTCTTGGTAAATCTGTAATACACGCCCTTATGGTCGATAATGGTCGTGTCAATTACCGCGTTCGGTTCATCTATATAAAGCTCGGGAGCTGAAAAGTCCTTGAAATCGCTTGTGTAGCTTCTGTAAATTCTGTATTTTGCGTAGCTGTCGTCGCTTATAACCGAAGCCCAGAATACCATGTATTCATCTCTTTCAGGGTCATATACAGT
>CAYUSE010000151.1:0-288 GCA_964447095.1 uncultured Lachnospiraceae bacterium
AAGTGAATTTCGGAGGATAACGCCGATATTGCAAAAAAGCTGAACCTGCTTGAGAGCGACGTTGTAAACGCGTTCGAGTTCTGGCAAAAGGAAAATATTATTTCATTAAGTAACAACTGCGTTTATTTCAACGGACAAGCTGACAATAAACCCGGACAAAAAAAGCAGCCGCCGAAAAATATAGCGTCTCTTATGACGGAAAATAAAATTCTTGCTGATTTATGCTCGCTTTCACAGGAGATATTAGGTAAAACTTTAAATAACAGCGACCTTGAAACGCTTTACTGG
>CAYUSE010000151.1:298-4038 GCA_964447095.1 uncultured Lachnospiraceae bacterium
TTTACGACGAGCTCGGTTTTTCGCCCGAGGTTATAATAATGCTGCTTGAATACTGCGTTTCAAAAGATAAGCGCAATATGAAATATATTGAAAAGGTTGCCATAGCGTGGCATGAAAACAATATTACCACAATGAGTGAGGTTGATAAATATATACGCGAGGAAAAAGAGAAAGGCTCATATTTTTATTCGCTCCGCAAGCTGTTTGGCATAACAGACAGAAATCTTTCTAAATCCGAGGAACGATATTTAAAAATGTGGCGTGAAGAATACAATATGAGCGAAGAAATGGTTGCGCTTGCTTATGAATATTGTATTTTAAGTATTAACAAGCTTTCGTTTCAGTATATGGACTCTATTATCCGCGGCTGGCACGAGAAGGGAATAAAAACAATTCAGGAAGCGGAAAAAGACCACGAAGAATATAAATCTAAAATAAAAAAATCAAATGAACAAAATCTCGGCGTTTACAATTCCGATATTGACTATGATAAAATAGCAAAAGATGCCGAAAAAAAGACTTAATAATTAAATAAATATATACCCGCCTTATAAAGACGGATATTCTTTATATATTTTTCTCTTTATAAGCCATGCCCCAATCGGTCATTGAATCAAGGATAGGCTTTAAGCTGTAACCTGTTTCGGTTAAGGTGTATTCCACGCGCGGCGGTACTTCAGGAAAAACCTCTCTTGTTAGAAGCCCGTCCTCCTCCATTGAACGCAGATTTGATGTGAGTACCTTCTGTGAAATATTTCCCACAGATTTTTTTAATTCGCCGAAACGCTTTGTTCCGTCAAGCAAATCGCGTATAATAAGCACTTTCCAGCGGTCGGAAATCAACATAAGAGTTGTTTCCACGGGACAAGCTGGTAATTCTCTTTTCATAATTTTTCCCTCCTATGTATCAGATTGAAACTATGTTTCAATTATAAACTATAGCGTGAATTTTGTCAATATAGTTTCCTCACGGTAACTATGGTACAAATTTGTGCGTACTTTACAAAACCATCAGGCAGTTTTATAATAAAATCAGGAGATGATATTATGACGCAGAAAGAAAGATTATATTTTTTAATTGACTGTCTTATAAAGGAACGACATTCGGATATTAAAATTCCGTCCGACATATCGGAGCAAAAAACGCTTTTGCGCTCACTGATGAATATACGCGCACCGAGGGCAATATCGGAGGAATTTATAAAAATTCAGGACGAATATTTACGGCAGGAAACGGCAGATAAAGGCATAGTAGATGTAAACACGCTTACGCCTGTCCGTGATAAGCTGTATATATGGCAGGGTGATATAACAACGCTTAAATGCGGCGCAATCGTAAATGCGGCAAACAGCGCAATGCTCGGCTGCTTTGTTCCGTGCCATAAATGTATTGACAACGCAATTCATACTTATGCAGGTGTTCAGTTAAGGCTTGAATGTGCGGAAATTATGAACAGACAGGGACACGAGGAAGCAACAGGTCAGGCAAAAATCACAAAAGCTTATAATCTGCCGTGCGATTATATTATTCACACCGTCGGTCCGATTGTCCGCGGCGCTTTGACGGACAATGACTGCGAACTGCTTAAATCCTGCTATATTGAATGTCTGAAAACAGCTGAGGAGAACGGTATAGGGTCAATCGCGTTCTGCTGTATTTCTACGGGTGAATTTCATTTTCCAAATAAAAAAGCGGCTGAAATTGCAGTTAAAACAGTTACGGAATATTTAAAAAATTCCAAAATAGAAAGGGTGATTTTTAATGTTTTTCAGGACTGGGACAATGCAATCTATGCAAAATTACTCGGATAATATAAACCGTCTGAAAGAAAAAATCGCGGAGGCTGACGCAATCCTTGTAGGCGCAGGCGCGGGACTTTCCACGTCTGCGGAAATGAGCTATTTGGGAGAACGGTTTGACAAATATTTTGCGGATTTTAAAGAAAAATACGGAATAGAGGATATGTATTCGGGCGGATTTTACCCATATGATACATTAGAAGAATATTGGGCGTGGTGGTCAAGACATATTCTTATAAACCGTTATGATGTTGAAATCGGAAAACCGTATAAAGATTTATTAACACTTGTTAAAGATAAAGATTATTTTGTACTTACCACCAATGTAGACCATCAGTTCCAGCTTACGGGCTTTGATAAAAAGCGGCTGTTTTACACTCAGGGCGATTATGGGTTGTGGCAATGCTCTAAGGCTTGTCATGACAAAACTTATGACAATGAGGCTTTGGTGCGCAGAATGGTATCGGCGCAAAAGGATATGAAAATTCCGTCGGAGCTTATTCCGAAATGCCCTGTCTGCGGCGCTCCCATGACAATGAATTTAAGGTGCGACAACAGCTTTGTTCAAGACGAGGGCTGGTATAAGGCGGCTATGCGGTATGACGATTTTATTCGCAGACATAAGAATTTGAATATTCTGTTCCTTGAATTAGGCGTCGGCGCAAACACACCCGCTATTATAAAATACCCGTTCTGGCAGATGACCGCGCAGAATAAAAACGCGGTTTATGCCTGCGTGAATTTAGGTATGGCGTATGCGCCCGCAGAAATAGAAAAACAATCAATCTGCATTGACGCGGATATTGGTGATGTATTGTCGGAGCTGCTTGAATAATTAAAACGCTGTATCTCAAATGGTACAGCGTTTTTAACTAAAAAATTATTTTACTGCGGTAAAGAAAAATCTCGGAAATCTGAAAATAATTTCACCGTTTGCCTGTATGGGATATGCTTTTTTTACTTCACTGTAAACATCATTTTCAAATTCCAAAGCATCCGTTTCATTCAGGGCTTCCAAATAAGGTCTTAAGCCCGTACCCTTATACCATTCCATAATGCTTTTATGTGACGCCATTCTGTGACAATAAACAGTTTCCCATATCGAAAAATCAGACGATACCTCGGACAGCAAATCAAAATATTCGCCCTGTGTAAGATTATAAAATATTCTCGGCTTTGTGAATTTGTTCTCCCATTTTGAGCTTGAAACAAGCTCTGATATTATTATATGAATAGGCTCTTTGTAATTCATCGGCGTCTGTACTGCAAGCATACCGCCGTCCTTTAATATGCTCATCATATCTTTTATAAGCTTTGAGTGGTTTGGAACCCATTGAATACACGCGTTTGAAAATACAACATCAAATTTATTTTCGAGCTTCGTGAAATCCTTGCTCGCGTCAAACAATATAAAATCAAGCCCGGGATTGCTGTCCTTCGCCTGCTTCAGCATATTTTCGGAATTGTCCGCTCCCGTAATATGCGCTTTTGGAAATTTTTTATAAAGCACGCGCGTGCTGTTTGCAGGACCGCAGCCTATATCAATAATCTCCTGCGGATTTAGAATATCTATTCTGTTTGCCAAATCAATCGCAGGCTGAGTTCTCTCTTTTATAAATTTTGTGTATTGCTTTGCATTCCAACTTGGCATATTTATCCCTCCAATTTTTTTGCGGTATAATTTTATCATTTTTTTCCTGACAAATCAATAAAATATAAATTTTTTTGAAAATTTTTCAAAAAAATTTACTTACGCTCAAATCGCATAAGCACGCAAAAGTTACCTTTTGGAAACTGCCCAAAAGTAACCACAGGGTAACTATATCACAAAAAAGTGCGTACTTTACAAGGTTTTCACGTAATGCTATACTGTAATCACAAGGTAAGGAGATGAGCGTACGGCATCTCAGCCAACGAAAATATTTTTAAATAATGGAGGA
>CAYUSE010000152.1:0-4027 GCA_964447095.1 uncultured Lachnospiraceae bacterium
ATTTCTGCATAGCTCTCATAGTCGCCTATGAGTTCAGACTGTGCCTTCAACCTATAAGGTTGCTCCGTGTCCAGTCGTTACACCTTCCCGTTTAGGGCTTGGCTCGGCGTTGTCTATATTTAGTTTATTTTAACACATTTAATGGGATTGTGCAATAGATAAATCAGCATAGAAAGGAGGCGAGATGAATGAGCAAAGATTTCTTTATATTTATGCTTCTTGGCAGCATTGTTGGAGGCGTGTTAATGTTTATTGCAAAAAGATATGGTCTAATACCTTTTGTATAAAATAGGTCGCAACAGAACCTAAAACAATACCAACGAAAAAGCCGTATGCACGTTCTTCCCATTTTTCTTTTGTGGTAAGGAATTTTTGAGGAGCATAGTTTAGTCCTTGTGGAGTGACTTCAATAGTTTCTATATTAAAGCTATTCGGATAGTCACCATAAACTACACGAACATACCCCTTGCTTTCAAGCATAGCAAGAATACTTGTCAATGTTTCCGGAGCAACAAAGGGAAAATTTCTTTCAAATTCAGTGGGACAATATAACCATGGTGTAGACGACTTTTCGCATAATGAAATAAGTATTTTTAATACTTTTTCTTGGTTCTTTATACTGTATGCACTCATTATAACCAACTCCTTCGAGATGATTATAGCATACATAGAAATTATTTGCAACAGATAAATCGGCATAGAAAGGAGGGTGTGGGAAGATGGGGGAAATGATAGGGTTTCTAAAAAAGGTTGCGCTCATACACAGTTTTCTGTTGGGCGGAATAATTGTTATTTTGATAAGGCTTCTAACTACTTAAAGAATGTTATCAACCAATCGATAAGTTTTGCGAAAACACCGCCAAGAACGGCAGCGACAAAAAGCTGGACCCAAGAACGGCGAACAGCTTGTCTATCTCGCAGTTCTTGAACTTGCTGCTCATGAAGCAATCTTTTTTCTTCTAAACTCTGCAGTTCAAGCTGCATTTTCCATTGACGGTAATTTTGCAAGATATTTTGCTGTTGCGCAGGAGAGCAGCGCTCTGAAAGAACAGCAGAGCCTTTGTGACAGGCATCATAAATTGTCCCTGTTTGTGTGCAGATGTTTATTAGGGGACAATCTTCATTATGCGTAGGCGGAACATACTCAAATGGAGGAATATTAAAATTGTTTGTCATTATATAATCAACTCCTTTGGGATGATTATAGCACAAGATACGGAAAAGCACAAGATAAATCAGTACGAGAAGGGAGGTAAAACAGATGATTGCACAAAAATTAAAAGCGTTGATGAATGAACGCGGTATGACGCAAACGGAATTATCACTGAAAACAGGAATACCCAAATCGGGTATCAGTCAGTATTTAAGCGGAGTTCATAAGCCCGGCATGAAGGCGCTATCGGCATTAGCAAAGGCTTTAGATGTGCCGGAAGAAGACCTTGACGATGAGAGAAAAATAGAATATTCCGTGACAGGCATACGGAATGTTCCCGTTAAGGTTGCGGCTGAAATCATGGGGAAAAGTCAGCAATATGTACGGGAAAGCTTAATAAAAGGCACGCTTCCGATTGGAAACGCAAACAAAGTGAAAAGTAAGTACAGTTTTTACATTAGCCCTAAATTGCTTTTTGAAATGACGGGGGTTGATGTAAATGCAGACGGACAGAAAGGAGCGTGATGCTAATGTATTCAGGAATATGGGCAATTGTGCTAACCTTGGCGGCGGTATTTGGTTTGCCAAAATTATGCAAACAATTCCGCAGAAAAGAGAGGCGGAGTTATAACCGCACGGCGGCATACAAGAAGAAATTTCGCCGTGAAATGAAAGATATTAACCGCTGGCGCGAGGGAACACCGCAGAAGATGTACAAAAATCCTATTTCGCGGCGGCTTAGAAAGAGAAAAGACCGCATGACGTAAGCGTCAAAACGGTCAATCCTATGAAAATCAAAAAATTACATTATTATAATAACACGGAATCACATAAAAGTCAAGTCTGCGGCTGTATAAAAGCCGTTCCAGAACTCCTTTTGTAAACCTTCTGTTTATAATTTTTTCATTTGCCGAATACCGGGGACGGTTTTTACACGGTCGCAGACAGAAAGGAATGAGAAACATGAAAGATACACAAAAATTTCTAAATAGTATCGCGAGGTTTCACACCATAAGAAGAAAACCGCATAAAAATTTAAAAGGTATTTATGCGGTAAAAAATGTGCTAACCAATACAGCGCTTAGCGCAATTACAGATTACTATATTCGTCGTTATCTAAGCAGGGTAAGGAAATTTGATGCTGCAAAGAATATGCTTTTATGAAACGAATTAAAGCGTTTAACAATTTTCTTTCTGCTTTTGCGTTGGTAACCTCATCATCGGAAAGCTCGCCGCTGATAAGCCAATCGTTAATATTTGTCTTATAAGTCATAATGATATTCAAAATATCGTCGATATATACATCGTCAATATTGAAATCATCTGACGCAAGCTGTCCGATAAAAGCATCGGCTCTGTCCGGCGAGAGTCCATATTCAATATCTTCAAATTCAGAAGAGTGTATTTTACCATAACGAATAGGGTACATATCATGATTATCAATATAACTAACAAGAGCAAACATTAAAATTTCTTTAAATTGTTTATCAATAAGCACTATAATCACCTCTCTCTAATGGCGATTATATCATACGTGAAGACAAAAATCAAGAAAAATAGAAAGGGATGATACTATGAGTGCGGCGGAAGATTTTGAATGTTCACGCCAATTGCGGCGTAAGCCGGCAGTAAACAATACGGCAAAAAAAACGCATGTTATTTTTGCGGCGTGTCCGAATATTGATTGTCGGTACACATGGGGCATAGTGACGGATGCGCGGATATACACAATGAATGTAAAATGCCCAAAATGCGGCGCGGAAATCACAGTGAAAAAATAGCAGCTATTTAAAGCTGTTATTTCTATATAACATATCTTTGTGGAGAAAAATGAAAGGACAATAAAATATGCGATACATAGATGAAGAAACAGACGAACTGCTTGACATAATATGTGCTGCGTCCGCGCCATACGAAACGCGGGCGGAGATGTGCGCGGCTGTTGTAAAGGCGGTTCAGACAGCGGGAAAGGAAAGCGCAAATGATAGATAAAACACAAATATTGCCGCTTATATTGATTATGATAATGACAGGCGCAGGAGTGGTTTATGCGATTTACCATGATGTCAAAATGGCTCTGTATTTTTTAATCGGAGCGGCACTTAATACGGTAGTTACATTTATGTAAGGAGTCTGAAATGAAGAAGAGAATGAAAAACGGCAAAAGCACTCAACCGTGTTGGACTTGTAAAAAGGCGTGCGGAGGGTGCAGCTGGAGCAGTAAGCTTAAACCTGTTAAGGGTTGGAAAGCTAAAAAGGTACAGAAACACGAACACGGGCATAATTGGGAAACATATCGTATAGAGCATTGCCCAGAGTATGAGGAGGAATAAATATGAACAAACAGATTGAATACATAAGCATTGAGAAACTGCACCCTCACGAGGACAATCCCCGTAAGGATTTAGGCGACATATCGGAGCTTACGGAAAGCATAAAGGCAAACGGCATACTTCAAAATCTGACGGTCGTGCCATGCACGGGACTTTATTACGGTGATTACACTGTAATAATCGGACACCGCAGGCTTGCGGCGGCAAAGGCGGCGGGTCTAACAGAGCTTCCGTGTATAATTGCTGAAATGGATATGAAAGAACAGCTTGCCACAATGCTGTTAGAGAATATGCAACGGTCGGATTTGACAGTGTACGAACAGGCGCAGGGTATTCAGATGATGCTTGACCTCGGCGAAACGGTTGAAAGCGTTGCCGAAAAGACAGGTTTTTCCGAAAGCACAATACGCCGCCGAGTACGCTTGACGACATTGGACGCAAACGCGTTTAAAGCAGCAGAGGGCAGACAGGTTACAATGGCGGACTATGAGTACCATGAGTGCCGGCAATGATAGGATTTGCGTGTTTATTACCATGCTTC
>CAYUSE010000153.1:0-4024 GCA_964447095.1 uncultured Lachnospiraceae bacterium
AGAATGTATTTTATTCGCTTGCGGACGACCATGTAAAGCAAATTCTCGATATGGGCTTTGAGCACATACGCGAATAATTTTTTTTGCTTTATAGTTGAACATTTGAGCAACAAACGGATATAATAAACATAAAGGGAGGTAATGAAATGGAAAAGGTATTTATATTAAAGGGGCTTGACTGTCCGCACTGCGCTTCAAAAATTGAAAAAGCGGTCGGCGAAACGGACGGAATAGAAAAATCGAGCGTAAATCTTATGAAACAAACCCTTAAGGTAAGCGGGGATTTTAATAAGGATAAATTATTTGATACGGTAGAAAAAATCGTTCATACTTACGAGCCTGACGTCGAGGTTCTTTCGGAAAAGCCCGCAGGTGAAGAAGCAGAGGAGGAAGAGGACGAAAAATGGAGAATTATAATAGGAGCGTCAATCTATGCCGCGGGTTTGATTTTATCGCATTTTACACATGTTCCCGACTATATACCATTCGGAATTTTTATTGTCGCATATATAACGCTCGGCGGAAATGTGCTTGTAAGGGCGTTTAAAAACATATTAAAGGGACACGTTTTTGACGAGAATTTTCTGATGACGGTTTCAACTATAGGCGCGTTCGGTATAGGCAGTTATTCGGAGGCTGTGGCAGTAATGCTTTTTTACCGTATAGGCGAATATTTCGAGGATAAAGCAGTCGCAAAGTCGCGGAAAAACATTTCTGCACTGCTTGACATACGCCCCGATTATGCCAATGTACGCCGCAATGACGTGATTTACGAGGTATCGCCCGAAGAGGTAGAGATAGGCGAGTATATTATAATTAAGCCGGGTGAAAAAATCCCGCTTGACGGTGTTATTGCCGACGGTGTGTCAATGCTTGATACCCGCGCGCTTACGGGCGAAAGTGCGCCTCGGGAGGTCAAAAAGGGCGACGCGGTGCTTTCGGGCTGCATAAATCAGGGCGGCGCGCTGACGGTCGAGGTCACAAAAAGCTTCGGACAGTCAACGGCTTCAAAAATTATCGACCTTGTGGAAAATGCGTCGGAGAAAAAAGCCCCTGCGGAAAATTTCATTACTACCTTTGCGCGGTATTATACGCCGATTGTAGTAATATGCGCTGTGTTTCTCGCGTTAATTCCGCCGCTCGCATTTGGCGGAGCGTGGGCGGAATGGATAAAGCGCGGCTGCGTGTTTCTTGTAATTTCATGTCCCTGCGCGCTTGTAATCTCAATTCCGCTGACATTTTTCGGCGGTATCGGCGCGGCTTCAAGGAAAGGTGTGCTTGTAAAGGGCGGTAACTATTTAGAGGTTCTTAATAAGGTCGGCTCGGTATATTTCGATAAAACGGGAACGCTCACAAAGGGCGTGTTTGAGGTGAGCGAGGTAACCGTATCAAACGGATTTACGAGGGAAGAAGTGCTTGGATATGCCGCAAAGGCTGAAAGCTTTTCAAATCATCCTATTGCAAAATCAATTGAAGCCGCATACGGCAAAGCAGTGGATGCCGATTGCCTGAGCGATTACACAGAAATTGCCGGACATGGCGTAACGGTTATGTCGGGTGAAGATAAAATAATCGCAGGCAATGAAAAGGCAATGCAAAGATTTAATATCCCGTATGAAGATACAGACAGTGTTGGAACAAAGGTGTATGTTGCGGTAAATGATAAATATGCCGGTTGTATAATAATTGCCGATGAAGCAAAGCCGGACAGCCAAAAAGCGATAGAGGCGCTCAAAAAACGCGGAATAAAAACAGTAATGCTTACGGGCGATAATGAAAAAACGGCGTCCGCAATTGCGCATGAACTCGAGATAGATGAATATTACGCTGAACTCTTGCCTGCGGAAAAGGTCAAAAAAATCGAGGAAAATCGGGAAAGCGGCAAAACAGCGTTTGTCGGCGACGGAATAAATGACGCGCCCGTGCTTGCAAGAGCCGATGTGGGTATCGCCATGGGCGGACTCGGCTCGGACGCGGCAATTGAAGCGGCGGACGTCGTGCTTATGACGGACGAACCGTCGAAAATTACTGACGCGCTTGACTGCGCGAAAGCTACAAAGCGAATAGTTATGCAAAACATTATATTTGCGCTCGGCATTAAAGCGGTATTTTTAATACTCGGCGCATTGGGTATTGCCGGAATGTGGGTTGCCGTGTTCGGCGATGTCGGAGTTATGATAATCGCAGTGTTAAATTCATTGAGAATTATGCAGAAATAGCGGAAATTAAAAAGAAGCATTGTTTTTACAGCAATGCTTCTTTTTGAATTTGTCGAATTTATTTCTCAAGCATTTTGTTTACGGCGCTTATCAGCGCGTAAATTGATGCCGTGTTGATGTTTGCATCAACGCCCGAGCCCCAGAATATCTTGTCGTCATCAGTTCTTATTCCTATATATGCCGCGGCTTTTGATGACGAGGAACGCGCGAGCGAATGCTCGGTATATTCCACGATTTCAAAGCCTTTGCCAAGATGCTTTCTAAGTCCTTCACACAGAGCGTCAAGCGGACCGTTGCCCTTGCCGCCTATATTTATTACCTTTGAATTAGCCTCTATTGTTGCCGATATGACAGTTGAGTTATCAGTATCATGGTTTGTATGATAAAATTTCATTTTAATCGGCGCGTCAACATTTACATAAATATCCTTAAATGCCTGATGTATTTCATGATTTGTAAGAACAGTCTTTTTTTCATCTGACATATCATTTATAATTGCCGAAAATTCAACAAGCATATTTTTCGGGAGCGTGTAGCCGTATTTGTTTTCCATAATGTAGCTTACGCCGCCCTTGCCCGACTGGCTGTTGATAAGGATAGGCTCGTATTTTCTGCCTATGTCTGTCGGGTCAATCGTCAGATACGGATTTGCCCACTTCTGCGAGTGGTCGGCTTCGTAAACGTCCATGCTCTTTTTAATCGCGTCCTGATGCGAGCCTGAAAAAGCGACATACGCCATTTCTCCCGCATAAGGGTGACGCGGATTTATCGGCAATCGGTTGTATTTTTCAAACACAGCAATAGTTTCGTCAATGTTGTCAATATTCAGTTTCGGGTCAATTCCCTGACAGAACATGTTAAGCGCGACTGTTATAATATCTGTATTACCTGTGCGCTCGCCGTTTCCGAACAGAGTTCCTTCAACTCTGTCCGCGCCTGCAAGCAGACCAAGCTCCGTTGAACCTACGCCTGTGCCTCTGTCATTGTGCGCATGAAGGCTGATGATTAAATTTTCACGGTTATTTAAGTGCTTGCACATATATTCAATCTGGTCGGCATAGACATTAGCCGTCGCAACTTCAATAGTTGACGGAAGATTTACTATTACTTTTCTTTCAGGAGTTGGCTTTAAAATATCAAGTACCGCATTTGTTACTTCAACCGCATATTCAGGCTCCGTGCATGTGAAGCTTTCCGGTGAATATTCATAGCGGATATTTC
Source organism: uncultured Lachnospiraceae bacterium (assembly GCA_964447095.1). GTDB lineage: Bacteria > Bacillota > Clostridia > UBA1381 > UBA1381 > JALEPO01. The sequence goes on from CAYUSE010000153.1 coordinate 3,441, forward strand.
CGTCAAGCTGACCCTCGACAAGGCTTGTAACAAGCTTTGCGCCGTCAACCGCAAGCTGCTTTATTTCTTCCTTGTTCTTGTGGAATACAACTCTTCTTTGCAGAGTAGAGGTTGAGTTATAAAGATGCACAATAGCGTTTTTTGCGCCCTTTAGCGATTCTATTGTTTTCTTTATAATATGTTCTCTTGCCTGCGTCAGCACTTGAATTGACACATCGTCAGGGATTAAATCCTCGTCAATCAGACGGCGGACAAAATCATATTCCGTTGCCGACGCGGCAGGGAAGCCGACTTCAATTTCCTTGAAGCCGAGCTTTACGAGATATTTAAAAAATTCAATCTTTTCGTCAATCGTCATAGGCGAGTATAGCGCCTGATTACCATCGCGCAAATCAACGCTGCACCATACAGGCGCTTCAGTAATCTGCTTGTCCGGCCATTCACGGTTTTTAATCGGAATGGGATGATACATTCTTTGGTACTTTTGATAATTCATAAATTCCATCACCTTTCTGTCCGCTGTGTGCATAATGCGGATAAGTAATTAAAAAGCCGGGTCATAATGTGACCCGGCGCAATTTCTG
>CAYUSE010000154.1:0-4020 GCA_964447095.1 uncultured Lachnospiraceae bacterium
CAAACATATACTGCTATATCGCAAGCCTGATAATCAAAGCTCGCAGTCATATCTGATATTTCGGGAATTTCTACGCGTTTTAGATGTCCGTTTTCTCTGTATGAAACAATCAGCATTATATTGTTTTCATCAGGCGGTGTAGTTTTTTCAAATATCAACTTTGCCGTGACTTTATCGCTCATCTTCTCAAACTCCACTCTGTCACCCGTTTGTGGCATTGGTGTCGGGCTTGGCGTGGGGCTTGGGCTTGGTTCTACTGTCGGTGTTGAACTTGGCTCTGATGTTGGCGTAGGCATTGGGCTTACGCTTGGTGTAATAGATGGTGTCGGACTTACACTCGGAAATGGCGTTGGACTTGCCGTTGGTGTCGGACTTGGCTCTGATGTTGGCGTTGAGCTTGGATTCGGACTTGGCGTCGGGCCCGGGCTATGTGTCAGACTTGGTGGCAAACTCGGTGGCGGCGTGGTTTTTTCTCCTTCTGTTTTTTGCGGTAAATACTTAAATTTATTTGCAGAAGTTACTAATGATTGTTGTAAACTGCTTACACCCTCAATTCCAGAAGTATAATCCTCATCCATATAATTATTATAGCACCACAATTTTGACAAATCAGAATTCTCCTTAACATTGAGTTTTGTTAATTCATTATCCGAACACTGTAAATACAATAACTCTTTATTATCTTGTATTTCAAGATTTTTTAGCAAATTGTTATTGCAGTATAAAACCATTAGATTTTTGCAAGCTGACACATTAAGCTCTGTTAACCTATTATTTTTACAATCTATATAATTTAATTCCAGATTATTGCTAAAATCAAGCTCTGTCAGTTCATTGTTACTGCAAGTAATATCCATTAGTTTCGGAAAATATTTAATACCATTTAAACTTTTAATATTACGATTAGATATCGACAAATTTTCGGTCACTGAAATTTTAATCCAATCCTCTACTGATATAATATCATCAGCGTTTCTCTCTTTCCCGTCCTCCGATAACATTTCTATAATAGCATTACAAAAATTTATATCTTGAAAAATATCCGAAAATGTTTCGCCTGTTTCTTCCACTCTATACTTTTTATCAACATTAACTTTTACCTGCATTGACGGACTGCTTTCGCTTAACACCTCGATTGATATACCACTCTCTACCGTTTGAGGATGACAGTCCTCTCTTAATGAACAAACCTTCAAGTTATCTGCTTCATGCAAATTAGAATTCGGTTCTGTTTCATTATTAAACTTATTAACCCCTTCTTGGTTGGAATAAGCCCACTTCGCCTCTTCAATTGTTCGACCGCTTCCGTTATTACTGCGTTCTATATACATAAATGTGTGCATATCTGTATTATTGTTGTAGGTATATGAAACATTTTCATCAATATGATATATAAGTATTCCGCCGGCAAAAGTTTTTTCAAAATAGCCCTTATCTAATGCTTCCAATCCCTTGTCAAAGCCAATAGGCTGTCGGTTTTCAATTAAGAAATATTGCTTTGGGTCTGCCTTGCTTCGTACTTTAATCACATTATATTCACTCTCATTTTCCGTATCAGAAATGCTGTTTATATTTCCATCCCAATCCGTTACAAGTGTTGGAGTCACAAATCCGCATTTAATTTTACACCATGGGTCTAAATGTGAAGGCACATGTCCCCAATACGCCGCATAAGGATTGCCGTAATCCATTGTTTCATTAAGTAAAGGGGTATATCGCTGTCCCCAGCTTCCAAATGACATAAGACTATAATAATGCAGAGCATTGCCCGGTCCATTCGGCAAACGGGTAAAATATAAATCAGGAAGATAAAAAACAGAATGTCCAAGCTCATGACAAATAGTACCTATACCTACAGATACATCCTTTTGTAGCAGTTCACCTTGAACGGTATATCTTCCAAGGTCTATACCGTCAGATGTAGATATTGTAAAAGGTGATGTATGTGCGCCTACTTGTCCTTGTCCTTTTCCTTCAGATATTCCATCGTCATAACCTGCAAATATTGTTACTATATGAGGTTGTTCAACCGTAAAATCAAAGTCCTGTTCAATCGCCTTAAGTGCTAACGCTACGATTTTACATGTTTCTGTTCCATCTCTCTCATCCCATGTTTTTATAGGATGAAGCATATCCAATGATACTCTGACAACTCCCTCAGACACTTCTTCTATTCTGTATTTTATATTGATATAATCTTCGTCACTTGCCATTCCCTCTCGTTTTTCTTTTTTCTTAATTTCAGAAGTATCAGCAGGCTCAAAAACATCTACGCCATTTGCATTCTCTTTCCAATAATTCACAACACTAAGAGCGCCCGATGTTGTGTCAAACATTTCATCATGCCAAAATTGATTGCTGAAATGCATTTTTACATCTTCAAATTCAATCAAAATTGTAAGTAACTTTTGGTTCGTGAGCGGTTTTTGTGTTTCATCGTCTGTTGAAAAAAGCTCTGCATCGGCGCAGGGTATCGGCTGTACGCAGCTTGTCTGCCTTATCATCATTTCTTCGGGCGTCGGGAAAAGGTGCGCGGCGTGAGCGGAAATTCCGAGCGTCAAAACAAGCGTGCCTATAATGCTCATGCAAAATCTGAATTTTTTCAGCATAAAATCCCACTCCTTCCGCAAACGATTAAATCCCCCAATCTTTATCTTCCCAAATTATAAAAATCCTCATAAAACGACGGATACGAAACATCAACGCATTGAGCGTCGTCAAGCGTGCTGTTGCCGTCCGCAAGCTGCGATAAAACCGAAAGGCTCATTGCCATTCTGTGGTCGCCGTACGTTTTAAAATCCGCGCCGTGAATATGCTTTCCGCCGCGTATAATCATGCCGTCGTCAGTTTCGGTTATATCAATTCCGCACTTTGTAAATTCGTCTACCACCGCGCGTATTCTGTTCGTTTCCTTGACCTTCAGCTCCTGCGCGTCCGCTATAACCGTTTCGCCGTCGGCGAATACCGCCGCCGCGGCGATTACGGGCAGCTCGTCAATCAGGCGCGGGATAATATCGCCGCCTATACGCGTTCCACGGAGCTTTGATGAGGTAACCGTAATATCGCCGACAGGCTCGCCCGCGATAATTTTTTCATTCTCTATTTTTAAATCCGCGCCCATGTTTTTCAGCACGTCAATAATTCCCGTCCTTGTCGGGTTTATGCCGACATTTTTTATCGTAAGCTGCGAGCTTGGCAAAATAAGCCCAAGCACCATGAAAAATGCCGCCGAGGAAATATCGCCCGGAACGGCGACGTCGCACGCGGTTAAAGCCTTTCCCGATTTTACCGTGATGTCAAGCCCGTCAACGCTTATGTCCGCGCCCATCGCGCCGAGCAGTAATTCCGTATGGTCGCGTGATTTTTCGATTTCATGAATAACCGTTTCGCCCTCGGCGTAAAGTCCCGCGAGAATAACCGCCGTTTTCACCTGCGCGGATGCGACCGTCATTTTATAGTCCATGCCGTGCAAATGCGAGCCGTGAATTGTAAGCGGACAGTATTCGCCGTCAATTCTCGCGCCCATGCGCGAAAGAGGCTCGGTAACGCGTTTCATTGGACGCTTGCAGATTGACGCGTCGCCCGTGATTTGCGTGTCAAAGCTCTGCGCCGATAAAATTCCGCACAAAAGCCGCGTCGTAGTGCCGCTGTTGCCTGTATAAAGCGTGTTTTTGGGCTTTTTAAGCCCGTATAAGCCCTTGCCGATAACCGTCACCGTATCGCCCGACACGTCAATGTCAACACCCATATTCCGAAAACAGTCTATAGTGGAAAGGCAGTCCGCGCCCTTTAAAAAGCCCGTTATGCGCGCTTTCCCGTCTGCAAGGGAGTTGAGCATAACCGCGCGGTGCGATATTGATTTGTCGCCCGGGACTGTAATTTCGCCTTTTGCAAATTGTATTTTCCTGATTGTCGTTTTCATGTTCCAACCCTTTCAATATATATGTATAAATTGATTATACCACAAATAATATAGAAAGACAAGACATAATAAGGAGAAGATTTCCATGAAAAAGCAAA
>CAYUSE010000155.1:0-4010 GCA_964447095.1 uncultured Lachnospiraceae bacterium
GAGAAATAATCGCGCCCATAAAGGAATTTAAAGAAAAAACAGCGAGAAGAAAAACGGCAAAAGAGCATGCAAAGGCTTTGTATGAATATTTTGAAAGCATAAATTTATATCAGGGCTTGAAATCGGAAATTGCCTCTTTTAAGCGAAAAGGAATGGTAAATGATGCGGAGCAGTTCACGAAAATATGGAATTTACTGCTTGATGTTTTAAATCAGACTGTTATTACAATCGGTGAAAATAAAATAAACCGTGAGGAATTTTTTGAATATATAAGGGTAGGCTTGTCAAAATGCGAAATACGCATTATTCCCTCGGGAATTGACCAGGTCTATGCCGGTACTGTTGAGAGGAGCAGTCAGTCAAACGTAAGAGCGATGTTTGTGATAGGCGCGGTTAGCGGAACATTCCCTGATGAATTTAATACTGAGGGCTTTTTATCAAACAGCGACCGGAATATGCTTTTGGAACATGATATTAAAATTGCGCCTGATACGAAAAAGAAAATGGAGAAGCAGTATTTTAAAGTGTATAAGGCGATGTGCGCCGTTACGGAAAAGCTGTTTTTAAGCTATCCTGTTCAAACCTCGGAGGGAAAGGCTCTGAGCGCGTCGCGTATGATACTTGATATTAAATCGAGGTTTCCGAGTATTAAAAAGAGTGATAATCTGACTAAGGGTAACGATTTTGCGTATATCTCATCACCAAAGGCAACAATTCATAAAATGCTTATAGGCAAGTCCTTTAACGGCAGGTCGTCCGAGGTATGGGAGGCGGCATATAAATGGTATGAAAAAAGCGGTGAATGGGATAAAATGCTGGCTTTGCTTGAAAGGGCAAAGCGGTTTTCAAAACGCCATATCAGGCTTGATACGGAAATAGCGCGGGAAATATATTCGGGTAAGGGTGCGTACAGTGCGAGCAGGCTTAATTCGTATGCAAAATGCCCGTTTCAATATTTTATGCGATACGGCATAAATGCTTATCCTCGTGAAGAATGGGAAATATCCCCCGCGGATGTCGGCAATTACGCGCACGCGGTAATCAGGGATTTTTGCGAGAAAGTTGAGGATGGAGCAAACACAGCGGGCGAAAAGCTTGACAAATGGCGAAATCTCGGCGAAAATGACGGTGACGGCGTTGTGACGCGTGATGAAATACTCAATGAAATTATAGAAAAAACATGTGAAAATATAATGCAGTCTAACAGCCGCGACAAGGAAAAAACGGCTAATATTTTCGGGAGAATGGGAAAAACAATTAAAAATGCCGCGAGAATTGTACATTTGAGCTTTAAAAACGGCGAGTATGCCGAGAACGGCATGGAGCGTCATTTTGAAATAAAACTGACGGATAATATAGCGATAAAGGGCGATATTGACCGCGTTGACATGTATAATGAAGCAGGAAATGACGTGCGTGTAAGAATTATAGATTACAAGACGGGAAAGACGGAATTTGATGTGACGGATATTTTTAACCGTGTTGATATGCAGCCTGTTATTTATGCTATTGCCGCGCGCGAAATGGCAAAAGAGGAATTTAATAGGAAAGCGTCTGTCACGGGAATTTATTATAACAGAATACGCGATGATTTTGCAAAGCTTAACAGCTCGTCGGGCGAGGAGAAGCTCAAGCCTGAGCATGATAAAAGCCGTAAGCTTGACGGAGTTACGTTTGTTGACGAATACGGTGATAACCGTGTTATTTACAGTATGGACAGCAATATTGAAAACGGGAGCGCAAGCGAGTTTCTGAAAATTCCCCTTGACGCAAAGGGTGAAATTAAGCTTACGGAGGCTATAAAAACACGCGCGCATATTGACGGGCTTATGGAGCAGGTAAGGGAAAATATAATCGCCATGGACGGCGAAATAAATGACGGAAATATAGCGCAAAATCCCTACGGGCAGGGTAAATCAAATGCCTGCTCATACTGTGATTATGCGGATATATGCGCCTTTGACAGCGACAGAAAATACGAGCGCAGGAAGGATGGAAACAAAAAAGAAATCTGGGATAAGCTTTATGAAAAGGGAGGCGGAGTATTGTGACAATGTGGACAAAAGCGCAGTCGGACGCGATAAACGCGCCGATAGGCAAGGGCAATATTCTCGTTTCCGCCGCGGCAGGCTCGGGTAAAACGGCTGTTTTGGTTGAGAGGATAAACTCTAAGATTATAAGCGGTCAAACGGATATTGACCGTCTTCTTGTCGTAACCTTTACTGAGGCGGCAGCCGTGGAAATGAAAGAAAAAATTATAGACCGTATTCAAAAAACTGTAAACGAAACAGAGGATAAGGCAATTGCCGGACTGCTGCAAAAGCAGTTAAAGCTTGCTTCGGGCGCTGATATTACTACAATAGATTCCTTTTGTTTAAGAGCTGTGAAAAATAATTTTCATGTTCTTGGCTTAGACCCGAATTTTATTATAGGCGACCCTGCTGAGGCGGAACTGATGATGGACGACACGGCGGAGGAACTGTTTGATAAATTTTACGCGGAAAATAATGAAAGATTTTTGCGGCTTATTGATTTGTATGCGTCAAATCGGGATGATTTGCCGCTTAAAAAGCTTGTGTTTCATATTTATAATTTTATCATGTCATTTGCCGAGCCTATAGAGTGGCTTGATGAAAAAAGCGCTATGTACTGTGATGATATGGCGCGCAGCGAATGGGCAAAAACTTATGTAATCGAAGGGAAATGCAGAGCGATAGGGGAATACTATAAAGCCCGTTTTGAAAGGCTTATAGAGGATATGAAATCCGAAGCCGGCATACAGGACGGCGAAGGCTTTGATGATGAAATGACTCAATATTGGGGAAAACTCTGGGAAAGCATGAAGCTTTGCGTTGACGCCATGGATAAGATTGCAAATATCGGAAGCTGGGATGAGGCTTACGAGTGTTATTTGAATTACACAAAATCGACAGGCTTGATAGAAAGTCTTATTCCGAGCAAAATGCCGAAAACAAAGCTTGCGGATGATGACGTATGGAAACATTTCTGCGAGGAAAAAAATATCATCAAAAAGGCGATGATGAAGGAATACAATAAATATACGTACAGGAGCGCGGAGGATTTTAATGAATGCTCGCACTGTCGGGAGATAAAAGAAACGCTTGACGATATAATCTGGCTTGTCAAGGAATTTCACGCGTCATACATGGCGAAAAAGGACAGTAAAAATATCAAGCAGTTTCATGATATTGAGCATCTTGCGTATCGATTATTTAAGGAAAATTACAATATACGCGAGGAATACAGAAGCCGGTATGATGAAATTCTTATTGATGAATATCAGGATACGAACGGTCTTCAGGATGCGATTTTTGAGAGCATTTCAAGAGATAGAACAAATATGTTTATGGTCGGCGATTTGAAGCAGAGTATTTATCGCTTCCGAGGCGGCGACCCGATGATATTTAAGAAGAAAAACAAAAGCTACGGCTGCGGAATCGGCGGACGGAGCATTGTTCTTTCGCAGAATTTCAGAAGCCGCCGTGAAATTCTGGATGGCGTCAACGATGTTTTTGAAAGCGTAATGTCAGATACAGTAGGCGATGTTATTTATAAGGGCGACGAGCTTATTACGCGCGATGACGAGCGCGAATGCTATCCTGAGCCTGCGGAAAACAATAAATGCCAGATGCACTGTATAGCGATTATGGGCGCGGAGGAGGATGGCGACGAGCCTGATTTGCCAAATGGAGGCGGCGCGCTTTCTGATAAGGTAGAGGCGGCTTATATCGCGTCTAAAATCAATGAAATGGTCACGAACGGTTATCAGATTTATGATAAAGAGAAGAACTGCTACAGAAATATTAAATATCGTGATATAACGATTTTAAAAAGGTCTACAAATTACAACAGCGATCCGTACATTACGGCAATTCAGAAGTATTGAATACATAACTTTGACTATATTTAGTATTAATTTGAGCGTAGGGAAATCAGCCTTGTTTTATATGTTTTTTGTTCTTTTTCCGATTTCATTGTAAAGCTCTCCG
>CAYUSE010000156.1:0-4008 GCA_964447095.1 uncultured Lachnospiraceae bacterium
ATAGGTTGAAGGCACAGTCTGAACTCATAGGCGACTATGAGAGCTATGCAGAAATGACATAGTCACGGTTTTTACCGGAGTAACAATTTGGATTCCAGCATCAATGAAAAATATTACATCAATCCGTATGAACAAAGATTTAGGTAGAGTATTTGGTCTTGCCGGAGCAGCCGCTGCAATAGGAAAAGCTAAGCCAGCAAGTAGTATCTCTGAAACTGTGTCAACAGGCGCAGCAAGTCAAATCGCATCACTTGGTTCTATTAAAAATGAGGTGATTTATCGCCCTGCTATGCGGTAACGCATAGTTTGCACTCCGTAAATTCGGTGAAACTCTATATTTAATTGTTAAGCACACGGTTTTTGCTGTGTGCTTTTCTATGCTGATTTATTATCCGAAGCGAATAGATATTCCAAGCTAAAGTTTTCAGTCGAAAAATCTTCATCTCGTATTTTCAACGCTTCCGGAACCGTTATCGGATGTATTTCCGAGAAGCATAAATATAAAGAAATCTTTGCTCATTCATCTCACCCTCCTTTTTTAGTTTGTTGTTCCTTTTACGCAACCTCATGAGCAAAAAAAATTTCATTTGCAATTTCGGTATTTAACAACTTGCAACATTTTTCTATTTCAGCTCTATAGAAGTCGCTTTCACCGCTCATTTTACGATAAAGAGTAACTATACTTATATCCAGAGCATTGGCTATATCTTTCAGAGTTTTTCCACTTCCGATTACAGCTGCCTTGAATTTTGCTTCATCAAACATCAAACACTCCTCCTTTCTTGTTTCGTTTACGTAACCATAATACCATATATATTCTCACTTGTCAATACGTAAACGAAACTTTTTTTAATTTTTTTGAAAAAATGGTTGCATTTTCGTTACATCTGTGTTATTATACATATAGCAAGGAGGGTTGGAAATGGAGTTCAAAGACCTTATAAGAAAAAGACGTGCCGAAATCGGCATCACATTAGAAGATATTGGAAAAATAGTCGGGGTTAGTAAGGCAACCGTTCAAAGATGGGAAAGCGGAAAAATAAAAAACATACGTAGAGATAAAATAGAAAAATTATCTATAGCATTGCAGACCACCCCTGCCTATCTCATGGGATGGGAAGAAAGTGCTCAGACCGACTTCTACAACCTACCAGACATTCCGTCGCCCTCTGAGGTTGACCCTGATATGTTCGTGCTTGATATGTATAAACAGCTCGATGCCGAGGACAAGGCTGAAATACGCGGCGAAATGAAGCAAATGCTTAAAGCGGATAAATATAATGATGAAAAAGATGCCAAATTAAAGCACGCATAGGCAAAATTATATACGTTGATTTTACATGATTACTATTCCGTCATGCGGAATTGTATATAAAATTTTAATTTACCTTACGTAAAAAAAAAGAAAGGAAGAAACAAAATGAAAAAATGTCCCAAATGCGGAAGAGAAAACCCCGATGATACAATGAAATGTCCCTCATGTGGCGAAGATTTACCAGCTATCGTAAATTTAAGTCAGACCTGCAAGGTCTGCGGTGCTGTTTTAGTTGACGGCAAATGTCCTGTATGCAAAGAAGATAACAAAAAACCTTTTATTGATAGAATACCTGATATAATCGAAGATAACAAAAAAGGTATTATATCTTGCGCTTTAATCGCTGCTTTTGTATTAGGTTTTGCCTTTAAGAGCTGCAACGGCATAAAAATGTCGGATTATGAGGAAGTTATTCAGCAAAAAAATAAAATGGTTGAGAGCAAAGATGCTTTGCAAAAAGAATTTGATGCGTATAAAGAGAAGATGAAGCCTTACGAAGAGCAGCAACAAGCAGATGTAAAAGCCGCCGAAGAAAAGGCTAAAAAGGAAGCTGAAGAAAAAGCAAAAAAAGAGGCAGAAGCAAAGGCGGCTCAGGAAGCACAAAAGAAAAAAGAATCCGAAGAAAAAGCCGCAACTGCAAAAGCAAACTCTTTCGGCGTTTCTCTTCAAGATTTTATTAAACAATTTAATGTAAATTGTTCTGTTTTGGGGGCAGGCTTGGTGGCTGACAGTCCTAACACAAGCGGTAGTAATGACTTTGTACATATCACTACATCAAATCCCACAGTGACTTTAGATATTTCAACCGCGCAAGGATATGTAAAATTGATTTACCTTGAATATTCTAACACGGGAGCATCTGACCCAATGCCTTATGCTTACGCATCTGTAGCAGCTGCACAAATAGCAGATAAGTCAACAAGTGTTAATTCGTTTAGCTCTATGATGAATGAAATGATACAATCTGCCGCTCAGGGACAAGACGTTAGCCGAACTGTCAACGGTGTTAAATATACAATGAACGCCGAGCCTGGTTCTTTCTTGTTACAAATAGCTAAATAAAAAAATCCCCCGGCTGCGCCAACAACCGGAGGAAAGCGTGTGACCATGCACACTCAAAAACTCATATATATTATAGCATGGTTACACTCTTTTTGCAATACCAAAATTCAAAAAAGGAGTGTTATTTTTATGAGAAATCCTAACGGATTTGGAACTGTAGTCAAATTATCCGGGAACAGGCGTAACCCGTATGCGGTACGCAGTAAAACAATTGGTTATAATGATAAAGGTCACCCTATATTCATAACAATCGGATACGCTCCTACGCGTGAAGAAGGCTTAATCATGCTTGCCGAATACAACCGCAACCCGTATGACATTGACGCTCAAAAAATTACGGTTAAAGAGGTTTTCGAGCAGTGGAGCGAGCGTGCTTCGGAAAAAATGAATAAGAATACATATAATTCATTAAAAACAGCATGGAAGCATTGTAAAAATGTTGAAACATTGAAGTATAAGGACTTGAAAGCGTACCAAATGCAGGATTGTATTGACAATTGCGGCTGCGGGTATTCTACAAAACAATCTATAAAAGCCTTATTCGGACATCTTGATAATTTTGCATTCGAGCGGGATATAATCATCAAATGTCATTCGTCGATTATTGCAGCGCCCGCAACACCAGAAACCTCAAAAAAACCATTTTCAGAAACAGAAATACAAACTATATGGGAACATCAAAATGAAGAATGGGTTGACTCTGTTATAGTGCTGCTGTATTCCGCATGGCGTATCAACGAATTTCTTGGATTGAAAAAGTCTGATGTAGACTTAAAGAATATGACAATGACAGGCGGAATAAAAACCGCAAACGGCAAAAATAGAATTGTGCCTATTCATAAAAAAATACTTCCGTTTATAAAGAAGAGAATGGAAATAGAGGGTGAATATTTGTTCTCTTATGAAGGGAGAAAGTGTAATACAAGCGACTATTATCCTATTTGGCATGATATTATGGATGCATGCAATATGAAACATACTCCGCATGAGTGTCGTCATACATTCCGCTCCAGATTGGACTCAGCAGGCGCAAATGACGTATGCATGGATTTGTTAATGGGACATAAACCTAAGGATGTCGGTAAGCGCGTTTATACTCATAAAACCATTGAAGAATTGAAAGAAACAATACATTTATTAAGTTGAACTAATAACACATTAGTAACAAAACGCCCTTTAAACCGCATAAATACGGGAGTTGTAAAATGTTACCACACATTTGATATAAATATTAAATCCTTTTAACAAAAGCATTTTTATTATATTTGCCTGCGTTTTATGTAAAAAAGCACAAGCTTTTGTTAAAAGAAACTAAAATAAAGCTATCCAGAAAAGAATAGTTCTATTCGTAACATATAATTTTAAAATATTTATATCAAAAAAATGTGGTACATTTATTATACCACATTTTACTCGCTTTTCAATAGATATATACAAATTTTTTTAATTTAGAAACTGTCGTATTTCCTCGTCAATGCGTTTAACGTCATCGTACAGCTCCTGTGCTGACATTCTGAACGCGCCGCCGCCGAGTATTATAATCTGTTCGATATTATCGGACGTTGCGACCCTTACGCGGTGCTTTTTGCCAAGCTCGCGCGTGACCTTTTCGATATACATATCCGCCGTTT
>CAYUSE010000157.1:0-3997 GCA_964447095.1 uncultured Lachnospiraceae bacterium
GAGTTGACGCCGTTGTATTTACGGCAGGCGTCGGCGAAAACGACGCGGCAACACGAGCGGCTATCGCTGACGGTCTCGGCTTCATGGGAATAAAGATTGACGAAGCTAAAAATGCAAAGCGCGGCACGGTTGATATTTCAGCCGCAGACGCAAAGGTTAAAACGCTTGTAATTCCTACAAACGAAGAACTTATGATTGCTATTGATACACAAAAAATAGTAGAGGGCTAATCCATAAAATCAAAAATGCTGTACCCAAAGGTACAGCATTTTTTAATATTCGCAAATTTTATTTGGTCCGTTCAGAATTTGTCTGTCTGCAAACAGTCCGATTTCTTCACATGATGAAACCGACCATTTCACAAGTGATATTTCTCCGTTTATAATTTCAATTCCCGTAATGCTTCTGGGATGCACACAGCTTCCGTCATTAAAATACAATCCCTCTCCGGGATTTGGATATACAGGTCTGTGCGTATGTCCTGTTATAAGCATAATATTTTTATTATTAGCGAAGGCTGAAAGCTTCTTTTCAATCATCTCTTTTTTACTATGCGCACGCGCCGCACCTGTCGGCGCATTAAAACCAACAAGCTCTAAAGGACGCCAGAAATATCTGACAAGAAATCTTGCCGCTCGCCATGCCGTATCATTTAAAAAACTGCCCTGATGCCCATGCGCAAGCAGGATTTGTCTGCGCGTTTTTCTCTCCTCCAAAATCAATCCCTCCCGCATAACAATATTCGGGAATAGCCTGCATTCATCTGTATCGCAGTAAAAACTGCTAAATGCCGAATTGGCTATCTTTTGACGTTTTTTTATAATATCATGATTGCCGTAAAGCATATACAGATGCCCTGCATCATACATTTTCGACATCAGCTGAAATATATCACTGTGCGCCGAAATAATCGGCTGAATTTTACGATTTGCCCACAGTTCATCGCCGTCGCCAAGCTCAATATATGTATAGCCGTGCTTGAAATAATATTCAAGCGCGGCAAAATGCAATGTTTGATTGGGAAGAAAATTATCCCCCGTATTCCCCTGCCCTCTGTGACAATCACTCATAAGAATAAACTTTGAATTTTCATCAAACGGTATAACCTCCGAGGAATTATATACCTCCTCCAGCCTTCGAGCCGTTGCTTTCATTTTATTTATCCTCCAGATTATAGCGCTTGCATCGACAATCGTTAAGGGTTTCAAAAATTGTTTCATAAATATTTTGGCAGCAGTCGCACGGCGGATCAGGCTCACACGGTGGTTCAGGCTCGCATGGCGGCTCAGGTTCACAATCGCACGGCGGCTCGGATTCACACGGCGGCTCGGGCTCACATAGCGGTTCTGGTTCACAATCGCACGGCGGCTCAGGCTTGCATGGCGGCTCGGGCTCACACGGTGGCTCGGGCTCACACGGCAGCTCAGGCTCGCAGTCACATGGCGGTTCTGGTTCACAATCGCACGGCGGCTCAGGCTCGCAGTCGCATGGCGGCTCAGGCTTGCATGGCGGCTTGGGCTCACAGTCGCATGGCGGCTCAGGCTTGCACGGCGGTTTTGGCTTTTCACATCTGATTAAATCAAGCAGCCACTTAAAATGATCATAAAAGACCTTCGCATACAGCGAATTTATCATGAAATCATATAAATCGGGCAAAAATGATTTAATATACTGAATTTTATCAAGTGTATCCGAAAATTTCGCAGTTGCCAGATTATATGCTCCGCAATTCGTTTTATTCAATGCCTGAACGGCGCTTTCCTGTATTCCCTCCTGCGATACAGGCTGCTTTGAATGAGGCGCGGCATAATGGATTTCTACAGCTCTTTTACGCGCTGTAAACTCCCGATGACTGTAGCCAAGCCTTATTAGCGCATCTGTAAACGCTCCGCACATTTCCCGTGTCGGAAACTTAATTTTAACATTCATCGTAAGCGACGATTTCTCAGAAAATTCTCCAAGCTTAAACGCTGTTATCCACCAATGACGTCCGCTTCTTTCCAATATCTTTTTACCGTTTTTAAACAGCGTAAATGACATATCAAGCATTTCCCTGTCTGTTACGGCATCATAAAATGTACCCGTGAATTTTTCAGATTTAACTTTGCCGTCGTAAGTATTGTAAACGCCTATTTCTGCGCCTGTCGTAATTCCGTACTGTCCCTTCCAAAGTTCAATAAGCCAATGTTTTTTATCATAGAAAAATTCAATCGGCTCGCAGTCCATAATCATATTGAAAAGCGGCGCGCCGCTGTCATAAAGAGCGCAGTATCCCGCCGCTCTCTGAGGACAATTGTCGAGAGCGTAAAAATAATCACCATTTTTGTCATAAGCAAAGCCCGATACACGAATATCGTCATTGAGCTTTTCCTCTTGTTCCGATTTATTCGGATTGGGCTTGAATTTTCTGTGACGGACATAGATTACTACGCCAATCAAAATAATCGCTATTGAAGCGATTAGAATATAATTCTGCATAAATATTTCCCCTTTCGCTTAAAATACTTTACCTTATAGTATTCACAAGCTCAGGGAAATGTGTTTATGAAATTTACAAACGATATTTGGAATCGGCAGATAAAAATCTGTAGTATTCAAAAAGCATGTCAAGTCCTTCTGAATTAAGCACTGACAAATCCATTTTTGATGAGGGAAATGCGACAATATTACTTCTTTTTTCACTTTTCCCCGACAAATAGTCCGTTGAAATATTAAAATACAGCGCAAGCTTCCTGAATACAGGAAGCGACGGAGCGCGCAGACCATTTTCCCAATTCGCAACAGCGCTTCTGCTTGCGCCTATACTAACTGCGAGTTCCTCCTGAGAAATATTTCTTTCAATTCTTAAAAGCTTAAGTCTGCGCGCAAATTCGTTTTCCATTTAAAATAATTCCTCTTTCGTTATTTACTTGATTACAACACGATGGAAAGTCTTTTTTCCTTTCTTTATAATCATGCCTTCATCCGTTATCATATCTGCTGTTACAACACCGTTTACGTCAGTGTACTTTGCATCATTGATTGAAAGTCCGTTTTGCTGAACAAGACGCCTTGCCTCGCCTTTTGACGGCAAAAGCCCTGTCTTTACAAGCATATCCAAAACTCCCATACCAACGGCATCAGGAATGACCGTCGTAGGCATATCCTCGGAAACTCCGCCTTTAGCAAATACCTCCTCGGCAGTCTTTTTAGCCTTCTCCGCTTCCTCTTCGCCGTGAACAAGCTTTGTAACCTCATAAGCAAGAATTTTCTTTGCCTGATTAAGCTCCTGTCCTTCCCACTTTTCCATTTTGCGGATTTCGTCCATAGGAACAAATGTAAGAAGCTTCAAGCATTTTATAACATCGGCATCCTGAACATTTACCCAATACTGATAAAACTCGTATGGCGTTGTTTTCTCAGGATCCAGCCAAACTGCGCCTGCCGCTGTTTTGCCCATCTTTTTGCCCTCACTGTTGGTAAGGAGCGTAAACGTCATACCATAAACCTGCTGCTGGTCTTTCCTGCGGCAAAGATCAATTCCGCCTAATATATTGCTCCACTGGTCATCGCCGCCAAGCTCAATTTTACAGTTGTACTTACGGTTCAACATAAGAAAATCATAGCTCTGCATAAGCATATAGTTGAATTCAAGAAACGACAGTCCCTTTTCAAGTCTTTGCTTAAAACACTCAGCAGTCAGCATCTTATTTACCGAGAAGCATGAGCCTATATCACGCAAAAATTCAACATAATTAAGGTCAAGCAGCCAATCGGCATTATTTACCATAATCGCCTTGTCATCGCTGAAATCAACCACTCGGGAGAGCTGCTCCTTAAAGCACTCGCAGTTATGGTCGATAATTTCCTTCGTCATCATCTGACGCATGTCCGTTCTGCCCGAAGGGTCACCGATATGACCGGTACCGCCGCCAACGAGCGCTATAGGTCTGTGACCGTGCATCTGCATGTGGCGCATAACCACCATTTGCAGAAAGTGTCCTACATGAAGGCTGTC
>CAYUSE010000158.1:0-3946 GCA_964447095.1 uncultured Lachnospiraceae bacterium
ACCGTAAGCGCAGGTGAAACATTGACAACGGAATTTACTGTAAGAGTAACTCCGATTTATTATGAAAAGGAAGCGCCGACAGGTCAGATTAAGGACGAAATGGTAACAGTCGGAGTACTTGGCGAAAACAGCGCACTTGCGTCAGTTGAAATTCAGCAGGTGGAAACAGCTCCGACATTATGGGTACTTGGCGATTCAACTGTTACGGACGGAAACTGTGCATTGCCGTTTTTCCCGCTCCAGAACTACACAGGCGTGGGTACGGGTCTTACAAAGTATTTAAGACGCGACTATGCTATGGTAAACGAGGGCGAGGGCGGACTTAACGCCGCTGACAACAACCACTTTAATATGGTTAAGACCCGCATAAAGGCAGGCGACTATATGTATGTTGAATACGGACATAATCATAAGTCAGACGGCCCGACGGGTTATAAAGCATGTCTTGATAAATACTATAATGCCTGCCATGATGTGGGCGCAAAGCTTATAGTAGTCAGCCCTGTTCAGAGTGATAACTCATGGAATACAACTACAAATAAGTGGGACGACAGATTTGGCGGCGAAACCAACTTCGCAGGCGTAGGCAAGGCTTATGTTGCTGAAAAGGTTAAAGCGGGCGCGACAGACATTGCATTTGCCGACCTTACAAAAACAAGTGTTGCGTTTGTTGATAAGGTAACAGCGGACGGCGGTAATCTAAAGACTGCAGCTCAATTCTATTATCAGACCCCGAACGGCGGCGGCACGGATCCGTCGCACCCCAACGACACGGGCGCGGAAAATTTTGCATATTGCTTCTTTGAGGCTGCAAAGGAGAATGATGACGAAACACAGAAGGCAGTTCTTACAGACCTTTTGACAAATATGACAGACGAAACTCCAAATCTTGTGCCCGAGGATGTTGTTGCGGGCGGACTCGGAGGAACGGCTTGGCCTCAATATATTGTACCGACTACGGAAAAGTATCCTATAGTTATAGATAATGTTGAATTTAACGAGGATGGTACAGCTAAGCAGGTTGCTGTAACAACGCGTGACGCTGAAATACCGTTTGCAACATACGGAATTATAGTCATTACAATATATAATGCGGATGGCACGGAGAAAGGCAAAATATACGCTGCCGACCAGGTTGACCATTCAGTCGGAAAAGGTCCGCAGACGGTAGTTAATTTCAGAGGCAATGTAACTCTTGCAGAGGGTGACAGCTACAGCGTGGTTGTTGTTGAGGCTTTTGACTCTAATGACGGTTTGCAGGTTGTAGAAGGCGGAAAAGTATATTCTGCTGTTTATAAGCCGACAGATATTGAAAAAATTCTTATCACCAACGAGGACAACACTGACATTGAGAAATTTGACTTCTTTGGCGCAACCTACGGTGGTGAGTCGCCGTCAAGCCTTGAAGACTACAATGGCTGGACAAAACGAGGCAGTGCAGGTATAACGCTTAACCTCAATGAGGGCAGTATAGGAAAATATGTTTCAATCACGTCCGACGGCGCAAAGAACGGCTCGGCAGGTCAGGGTTCGTTCTATGTTGCAAAGGACTTTGTTACCGAAAAGGTAATGGAAGGCGAAGAGGAAAAAGCAGTTGTTACAGACATAGGAACAACAGGCAGATACATTGTTTCGTTTGACGCCAAGTTCGTTTCGGGTGGTGCAATTGATAACAATACAAAAGCCAATAAAGGACTTGAAGCGAGATTTGTAACAGGTAATACAGATAAGGTTGCTTGGGGAACAGAGAGCATAACTATGTTTACAATCGGCAAGGACGGCGCTGTTACCGCGAATGACGGCACGGCAATCGGTATATCGGTCGGAACAGTTTCCGCAACGGAATTTACAAATGTAAAATATATCCTTGATATGGATTTGGGTAAGGCATACGTTACTATAGGCGGCGGAGACGAAATTGAGGTTGACGTTCCGAATTATCAGACGGAGAGCCTTACGGTAAGTCCGTCAAAGCTCACAGGCTTTATGTTCGGCGGCGATAAGGTTGCATTTGCTGTAGATGTGGCTAATCTGACAGTAGGAAAGCTTAAGGATAAGGAGCTTCCCGAATATACCGCTTCGGTAAAGGCTAAAACAGGCAACCCTGAAACGACAATTACAGTGAATGCCGATAAGGCGTATGAAAAAGCGGCTCTTATATCTGCGGAATACACAGACGGCGCTCTTAAAAATGTTGAGGTTACACCTGTTGATTTGGCAGAGGGAGAGAATAAAAAGACCGTAGAGACGCCTGAGGGTGCAAAACTCATGCTTTGGGACAGCTTGACGGGTATGCAGCCGATAGCGTTCACTTCCGAAACAAAGCCTGTAGTAGAGAGAGGAACGGTATATATTGACGAAGCCGGAACTCTTGAAAAGACATCACGTCTTAATACGGTTACGACCGTAAAGGCAGAAGCAAATGAAGGATTTGTATTTATGGGCTGGCTCGACGAAAAGGGAACAAAAGTGTCTGATGATGCAGAGTATTCATTCAGACTGCGCGGTGATAAAAAGCTTACCGCAAACTTCGTAAAAGAGCCTGGCGTTGAGGATATAACAAATTACTCAATTACGGCTGACAGCACATTTATTAAGTCTGCGGCGGGAACAACAACGACAATGAAGGTTGTTGACCCTGTTGACGCAGCGGGAACGCCGATTGCTAAGGTGACAAACACTGACGTAACATGGACGTCAAGTGACGAGAACGTAACTGTTGACGCAAACGGCGTGGTAACAATCGGCGAGAACTTTACAACAGACGGTAAGGATATAAAGACTGTTACAATTACAGGTGTGCTTAACAACATTACAAAGACATGTGTTATCACAATATATTCTTATGCTTATTATGAGGAAATGGTTGACGGCGCAACAAACTTTGACGGTACATTTATGAAGATTGCGAGCAAGGATGCGATAGTCTTCCCCGGCGGAGCAGCGTCTCAGAAATATACAATGACAGCTCCCGTAAAGCTTGATAAAGCTACAACAATATTATATTCAAATGCGTGGTCAGGTCAAAACACATGCGGACAGCTCAGAACGCTGAACTTCCTTGATTCCAAAGGAACTACGATTTTCTCAATTCCATATACATGGGGTTCAATCAAGATTGGCGAAACCGAACTTGCAGGTGCGGTTGCTAAGGATAAGTGGCAGGATGTAACGGTGACTGTAGACCCTGAAACAAAGGTTGTAACAGTTACGGTTGGCGAAAATTCAGCAACGACAACTCTTGTGGACGGCGCAGAGGATATTGCGGGAATTGAATTTAATTCAGCTTCAAGCGTGCCTGCTCCTGCACAGAGAGCGCTTGGTATTTCAAGTATTAAAATAACACAATAATACAACTAAAAAAAGACCGCTTCGGCGGACACTGTTAAGCAGAATTAAAAATAGTCTATCGTTTATAAAGTGATAGACTATTTTTCTATGTACATAGTAGAATAGATGTCTATATTTTAGGGACATTTAGAACTTTAAAAATCGCATAAACACAAAGGGGGTTGAGCAGTCATTAAACAGTATTAAAAGCAAAATCAAGATATATAAAAAACTCTTATGGTTTGTTTTATATATACACTGCATAACGGTTTTGATATAATGTATTTGAAAGGAGTTGATAAGATTGAAATATGAAAATGGAAAGGATATATTTCCGGATGATTTACTATGCAGGATACAAAAATATATATCTGGTACATTTGTTTATATTCCGTCGTCAGGTAAAAAGCGGGCATGGGGTGAAACCTCAGGTTATAAGCAATATTTATCAGATCGTAATTGTGACATAAGGTCAAAGTTTCGTGCGGGTACCAGTATTGAAACCCTGTCAAATGAATATCATCTCTCTTTCGATACCATTAAGAAAATTGTTTATTCTAAAAAGGAGGAATTATCTATGCAGTATAGCTGTTCACTTACTTCTGCAAAAAATTAC
>CAYUSE010000159.1:0-3935 GCA_964447095.1 uncultured Lachnospiraceae bacterium
TATGGTGCAGGGCGGAGTTTATAATCTTAATACAGATAAAAACAGCAGCGCGCTGTTTAACAGAAAAGACGCGGATACAATCAAGGGTGAATTTACCGAAAACGGTGTGACAAATAATCTAAAGCACACAAGAGGCGTAATCTCAATGGCTCGCGCGAACGACCCTGACAGCGCGTCAAGCGAGTTTTTTATCGTACACGGCGACAGTCCGCATCTTGACGGCAAATACGCTGCATTTGGCGCGGTTGTTGACGGCATGGACACGGTAGATAAAATAGCCGAGCTTCAGACGGTAAATATAGAAGGAACAGATGTGCCGCTTGCACCTGTGATGATTAGCAGCATTACTGTAAAATAGCGCGAAAGGAAATAAGCTTATGAGGCATTATCA
Organism: uncultured Lachnospiraceae bacterium; assembly: GCA_964447095.1. Lineage (GTDB taxonomy): Bacteria > Bacillota > Clostridia > UBA1381 > UBA1381 > JALEPO01. The sequence goes on from CAYUSE010000159.1 coordinate 392, forward strand.
TGAAAATCCTGCTGTTCTTCATGTTGGCTGTGAAGAAAATCGCGCATATTATATACCGTACGCAGACAGAGAAACGGCAATTCAGGGTGTAAGAGAAAATTCAGACAGATACATATCGCTTTGCGGCGAATGGAAGTTTCAATATTTTGACAGTATTTTTGATTTTGATAATTTTGACGGTTTAAAGAACAAAATTCCCGTTCCGTCCTGCTGGCAAAATCACGGATATGACAATCACATGTATTCCAATACGCGTTATCCATTTCCGTATGAACCGCCTTATGTGCCGAATTACACACCGTGCGGAGCGTATTCGCGCGAGTTTGAAATTAAAAAGGACGGCGATAAATTTTATCTGAATTTTGAAGGCGTAGACAGTTGTTTTTACCTTTGGATAAACGGTGAATTTGCAGGCTACAGTCAGGTTTCACACTCTACAAGTGAATTTGATGTAACGGAGCTTTTAAATGACGGAAAAAATAAAATAGATGTTCTCGTTTTAAAGTGGTGCGACGGAAGCTATCTTGAAGCTCAGGACAAGTTCCGCATGAGCGGTATTTTTCGAGACGTGTATTTATTGAAACGAGTGAAAAATCACGTCAGAGATTTTTTTGTACGGACTGATATTTCCGGAAAAGTGTCAGTAGAGCTTGACACAGAGGCGGAGTGTGTTCTGCTTAATCAAAACGGCGAAGAAGCCGATAAAAAATCGGGTAAAAACATTGAACTCTCAATTGAAAATCCGAAGCTGTGGAATGCCGAAATACCAAATTTGTACACGCTTATAATTGAAAAGAACGGTGAAACTATAGTTCAAAAAATTGGTTTCCGCGAGATAAAAATCAAAAACGGCGTAATTTACCTTAACAATAAAAAAATCCGTTTAAAAGGCGTAAACCGCCACGACAGCGACCCCGTAACGGGCTATACAATAAGCCGTGAGCAGGCGATTACTGATTTAACTATTATGAAGGAACATAATATAAATGCAATCCGTACAAGTCATTATCCCAATTCTCCGTGGTTTACGGAGCTTTGCGACGAATACGGCTTTTATGTGATTGACGAGGCGGATATTGAAATTCACGGTACTGCCGCAATTTACAATGGTTCACAGGCGAAGACGTTTGGCTTGCTCGCTCAGGATGAGAGATTTTTTGATGCAATTCTTGACCGTGTTAAGCGCTGCGTAATTCGTGATAAAAACCGTCCGAGCGTGATTTTCTGGTCGCTCGGCAATGAGGGCGGCTACGGCGAAGGTTTTGAAAATGCGGGACGCTGGGTTAAATCGTATGATGATACGCGTCTTTTGCATTATGAGAGCAGTATGTGGCAGACGGGCGATCATATTAACGATACGGCAATGCTTGATGTTGAAAGCACCATGTATGCTGACTTGGAATGGATAAATAATTATTTTAACGGTAAGAAGTGGCAGAGAGCCTCAAACGGTGCAGGAAGCGTGTATGGCGGAGCAGGCGAGTGGGTTGACGCTCCGGAAGGATATATTCCGAAGCCTTATGTACAGTGCGAATATGTTCACGCCATGGGCAACGGTCCGGGCGGTATTGAGGAATATATCAAGCTTATGGATAAATACGAGGGATTTGCCGGAGGCTTTGTCTGGGAATGGTGCGACCATGCCATTTACATGGGTATGGAAAACGGCAGGAAGAAGTATTTCTACGGCGGTGATTTTAACGAATACCCCAACGACGGAAATTTCTGCATGGACGGTCTTGTTTATCCCGACAGAACGCCGCATACGGGCTTGAAGGACTATAAAAATGCGATACGTCCCGCAAGGGCGAGCCTCAGCGGCGATACCGTGACATTTGAAAATCGTATGGATTTTACGGAATTATCCGATTATATTTATGCGGAGTATGATATTTCAGAGGACGGAGAAATTATAAAATCGGGCGAGATAAAGCTTCCGAAAATCGAACCGAGAGAATTTGGGGACACTAAAATAGAATTTGACGGGGACACTAAAAATCATGAGTATTTTCTCAATATACGTTATTACCAAAAGCATGACGACAAGCTTACAAAATCAGGTATGTTTTTAGGAACGGACCAGTTGAAAATAGGCGGTAAATATTGCCCTGACGGCAAAATCCCCGAGGGTGAATTAAAAACCGAGGAAACGAAAAAAACGATTACAGTTATCGGTGAGAATTTCAGATATACATTTAATAAGCTTACGGGAATTTTTGAGAGCATTGTTGTAAATGATACGGAATATCTCAAAAAGCCTATGGAATGGAATATTTTCCGCGCGCCGACCGATAATGACAGAAATGTGGCACATCAGTGGCGAGCGGCAGGCTATGACAGAGCTGTTTACCGCGGATACGGCGCGGAGGTATCGGCGGCATATCAGACGGACGGCGTAAAATCAGATACAGTCCGTGAGGCTAAGTCATGCGGAATTATTATTGAGTGCAATATATCGGCTGCCGCCGCGCATATACAGCAAGTTCTTGCAATTAAAGCAAGGTGGCATATTTATCTGAACGGAAAAATCGCGCTTGACGCTGAATTTAAGAAAAACATGGAAATGCCGTATTTGCCAAGAATTGGTATACGTATATTTGCGGACAACGGCTTCAACCAATGTGCTTATTACGGTTTCGGTCCTTATGAGAGCTATTCTGACAAGCATAATGCCTCATATATCGCGAGATTTGAGGAAACAATAGAAAATATGCATGAGGATTACGTAAAACCTCAGGAAAACGGCAGTCACTGCGATTGCCGATACGCCGAGTTTATATCTGACAGCGGTAAAATCCGAGCAGACGGCGATTTTTCGTTTAATTTTTCAGAATATACTCAGGAGGAATTAGCCTCGAAAAAGCATAATTTTGAACTTGAAAAATGTGGGTATTCCGTAATTTGTCTGAATTTTTACGAGAGCGGAATAGGCTCGAACAGCTGTGGACCCGAACCGGACGTGGAATATAAAATCAATAAGGAAAAATATAACGGCAAAATTAAATTGATATTTACACAATAAACAGACAAAATATATATAAGGAAAGAGAGGTAAAATCAATGGCGAAGGATTTACAGAAGGAATGGGAAGGCTTTACTGACGGAAAGTGGAGCGGTGAAGTCAATGTCCGAAATTTTATTCAGAAGAATTATACTTTGTATGAGGGCGACGAAAGCTTTCTTAAAGGTCCTACAGACGCAACAAAAAAACTGTGGGACATGGTTATGGACTTATCAAAAAAGGAGCGCGAAGCAGGCGGTGTTCTTGACATGGACACAAAGGTTGTATCGACTATCACCTCGCACGGCGCGGGTTATCTTGATAAATCACTTGAGCAAATTGTGGGATTTCAGACGGATAAGCCGTTTAAACGCTCATTACAGCCGTTCTGCGGAATAAGAATGGCGCAGAATGCGTGCCGTGAAAACGGCTATGAGGTTGACCCGGAGGTTGTTGATATTTTTACACGCTACAGAAAAACGCATAATCAGGGAGTTTTTGATGTTTATACGCCTGAAATGCGTATGGCGAGAAAGTCTGCGA
>CAYUSE010000160.1:0-3875 GCA_964447095.1 uncultured Lachnospiraceae bacterium
CGAAAAATCGTCCGGATTATGTCCCCATGTATTTGAATCTCCAAAGCACAATATTCTTTTCATAACGTTACTCCTCTTAGTTCTTTTATACCTTAATTATACTTTAAATACTTTTTCAAGTCAACAAAAAATCAGAGCAAGCGATATAAAGCTTGCTCTGACATGGCGCGCCTGACAGGAGTCGAACCTGCGGCACCAAGAATCGGAATCTTGTGCTCTATCCAACTGAGCTACAGGCGCATACTATATAATTATTTTATCATATTCGGATAAAATTGTCAACATTCTCAAAATAGAGTAAAAATGTATAAAAAAACAATATACCGTTATACTATAAAAAGGTTCATTTTAGGGATTGACAGCAAGAAAAAATTGGTATATACTTAAATAAAGTAAAAGTTTTACTGCCGTGTAAAAAACGGCTGAACTGCAAATGTAAAATATTATTTTTGCAGTCTACGAAAGGAGAGAATGGGAAATGACATTTGAACAAGCATTTGAGAAAATCAAAGAGAAATTTGCTAAAGCAGACGCAAGCAAAACAGATGATTTTGCAATGCAGATTACGCTTACCGATGAGGACTGCGGCGGCACACTTTATGCGGCTGTAAAGGATGGTAAGCTGGCAGTTGAGCCGTATGACTATCGTGATAACACGTCGGTTTTGAATATTACAAAATCAGCGCTGTTAGCGATTCTTTCAGGCAGAATAAGTCTTAATAAGGCTATAGACAACGGTGATGCTGCAATTCAGGGTGACGCATCAAATGTTGCGGCATTAAAGTCAACAATGAAAGCGTCAAAGCCTGCGGCAAAGAAAACATCTGCAAAAAAGCCTGCGGCTAAAAAAACGGCAGCTAAGAAACCTGCTGTAAAGAAAGCGCCTGCTAAAAAGACGGAGGCAAAGAAGCCTGCCAAGGCATCAGCCCCGGCAAAGACAGCAGCTCCTGCAAAGCCGGCGGCAGCAGTAAAACCTGCAGCTCCCGCAAAACCTGCAGCAGCTCCGGCAGCGGTAAAAACAGCAACGCCTGTAAAGCCGTCAACTAAATAATTGAATTTTAAGTAACAGGACATTTTTGTCCTGTTATTTTTTTACGCTTTTCTTTGACAAGTACGTTCAGCTATGATAAAATGTTATCGGTGAATAAATATGCTTAGAATTTCAAATATAAAATTATCGCTTGATGAAACTGAAAGCGAACTGAAAGACAAAATCGAAAATATGCTTCACGGTAAAATAAAAAGCTTTAAAATTGCAAAAAAATCTGTTGACGCGCGAAAGAAAAGCGATGTGCATTATGTTTATGCCGTTGACGTTGAAGCGGATAATGAAGAAAAACTTGCAAAAACAATAAAAAATGCAAGATGCATAGATGAATATAATTACATTTTCCCAAAAGGGCAAAAAAAGACACTTCCGATTGTAATTGTGGGTTCCGGACCTGCGGGAATGATGTGCGCGCTGATGTTATCCAAAAACGGACATAAAATAATACTCCTTGAGCGCGGAAAATGCGTTGAGGAAAGGCGAGCAGATGTTGAAAAATTTTGGGCAGAGGGTGTTCTTAACACGCAGTCAAATGTGCAGTTTGGAGAGGGAGGAGCAGGAACATTTTCTGACGGAAAGTTAAACACGGGCGTGAATGATTTCCGCATAAGAAAAGTACTCGAAGAATTTCACGCTCACGGCGCGCCCGAGGAAATCCTATATGAGGCAAAACCTCATATCGGAACGGATAATTTGCATACAATGGCGAAAAATATCCGCGAGGATATTATAAATCACGGCGGCGACGTTCGCTTTTCGCATCAAATGACAGATTTGATTATTGATGGAAACCGTATAGTCGGCGTGCGTGTAAAATCGCCCGAGAAGGAGTATGAAATAAAAACAAATCATGTCGTGCTTGCTATAGGTCACAGCGCGAGGGATACGTTTTTGATGCTGCAAAGAAACGGTCTTTCAATGGAACAGAAAAATTTTTCGATAGGCGCAAGGATTGAGCATAAGCAGGAGATGATAAATATAAGCCAATACGGATATGCTCATAGTAAGCTTGGCGCGGCGGATTACAAGCTTGCGGTTCATCTTGCAGGGGGCAGAAGCGTTTACACATTTTGTATGTGCCCGGGCGGAGAAGTTGTGGCTTCCGCGTCGGAGGAGGGCGGAGTTGTAACAAACGGAATGAGTAATTTTAAGCGTGATAAGGAAAATGCTAACAGCGCGCTTCTGGTAAATGTTACACCTGATGATTTTGATAGTGACGATCCTCTTGCAGGAATGTATCTGCAAAGGGAGATTGAACAAAAAGCGTTTAAGGCGGGAGGCGGCAATTACTATGCGCCTGCCGAGTATGTCGGTGATTTTTTGGGTATAGATGGTGAAAAAACAGTGAAGCCGAGCTACAGACCTGCCGTTAAATTTGTCTCGCTTGACGAGGTGTTCCCGAAATTTATCACTAACGCATTAAGAGAGGCTCTGCCAATGCTTGATAAGCGTCTTAAAGGCTTTGCCTCAGCGAGCGCGGTTTTGACTGCTCCCGAGACGCGTTCTTCCTCGCCTGTAAGAATTATAAGAGATGATACAATGCAGTCTGATATAAAAGGCATTTATCCGTGCGGAGAAGGCGCCGGATATGCGGGGGGAATAACGACAGCGGCAGTTGACGGCATAAAAATTGCTGAAGCAATAGCAAAATCGGCGGATATTGAAAAAAATGCATAATAAAAGCTGCCAAAACACGCTGTAATAAGAAATTTTGACAAAAATTTATATTGCTGTTGAAAAAAAAACAAGACTGTGATATACTGTAAAAGTATATTTATAAAATTAAAATTATCTTATGATATTCAGATAGGAGAGATGCAATTTGAAACGGAAACTGATAAGCGTACTCATGGCTTTTACAATGATTTTTTCGTTTGGAATGACCGCATTTGCGGAATTTAGCGATGTAACAAGTGAAGATTGGTTTAATAATGCCGTAAACTTTGTTACGGAGAAAAACTATTTCACAGGTGTTTCGCAGACAGAGTTTGATCCAAACGGAACAATGACGAGAGGAATGTTTGTAACGGTGCTCGGACGTCTGGCAAATATTGACCGCTCAGAGTACACACGCGATAAATTCAGCGATGTTATGGCAGAAGAGTGGTATTATACTTATGTTACATGGGCGAGCGAAACAGGCTTGACCTCGGGCTATCCCGACGGTAATTTTTATCCGAATGAATCAGTTAACCGCGAGCAGGTTGCGGTATTTATAAACCGTTATCTTAAAAATAACGCAATAACGCTTAATGTCAACCCAAACGCGCTTGAAAGATATTCGGATGAGAATGACGTTTCGACATGGGCAACGGACGGTGTAAAGCTTATGCGCGAAACCGCAATTTTCACAGGCGACCAATACGGAAAATTTAAGCCTCAGCAAAAGGCGACAAGGGCGGAAATCGCTAATGCTATTATGCGTCTTGTATCAGTTATGAACGGCGAAATTTTAAATGTTCCGCAGCCCGTTCCCGAATTTCCTGACCCTCCTGCTGTTGTGACTCCCGAGCCTGTTGTATATAACAGCCGCGCGCAGGAAATTATGAGCGGTCTTTCGTTAAAGGAAAAGGTTTATCAGATGTTTATGGTAACGCCTGAACAGCTAACGGGTGTTGCGCCTGTTACAATTGCGGGACAGAAAACGCAGGACGCTTTGGCAAAACAGCCTGTCGGCGGACTTCTGTACAGCAGTAAGAATTTGACGAGTGATTATCAGCTTACAAATATGATAGAAAATACAAAAGAATTTTCCAATATTACTCCGTTTATAGCAATTGAGGAGGAAAGCGTCAACCGTACACAGCTTTTACCGAAGCTGGAAATC
>CAYUSE010000161.1:0-3852 GCA_964447095.1 uncultured Lachnospiraceae bacterium
AGCGGTCCAGTCGTTTCCGCCAAGCTCCTTTACCACGTCCGATACTGTCAGCTTCTTTTCCGATTTCCACAAGATTTTCATTATACGATATTCCGACTCGGTTATCGTTTGCTTGTCAGTCGCCATAAAATACCTCCAAAATCCATTGTTTAGTGTAATTACACTTGTAGCTACTAAATGCATTATAGCATCTGTAGCTACATTTGTCAATACAGTATTTGAAAAAAATAACATAATTATTTAAAATTCAGCGTAAAAATAATAGAGTAAACGGAGGATTAGCATTATGAAATTTAAAACAATTGTCATCGGCAGGAAAAAAATAATCATTTCGTTTGTCATAGTGTGCGCTGCTGTAATTTTAGGAATAAGCGCTGCTATTATCGGGACAAGCGAAAAAACTGCCGCTGTTTTTAAAACAGCCGACAATAATTATGAAGATATTTTATCCCGCGCTCTTCCGACAGAGGATACGGTGGAGTTCGATATAAGAGATAAAGTCAATAAAGCGATAGGTTTTGATATTAAAAATCCCAAAAGCATAATAAGCAGTTATTCGGCGGCTTTTGACGAGGTACAAGCCGGAGATTCAAACGCTGAAAATGATTTGACTGAAAATAACAAAACGGAGGCTGCACCTGAACCGTCCGATATGCCTGCTTATTTGCCGTCAAAAGAGCAAATATCGGCTTCCGTTGGATTGTCGCTTAATAATGCCACAAATTATGAGGTTGATATTGACAGTATGTGCGCAGAGAATATGGGATTTGCAATAGACGCTGACGGTCCGCAGGTACTTATTGTGCATACGCATACAACGGAATGCTATGACGGTGATGAAATGGCGGGAGAAACAGAGAGAAGCACAGATGAAAATTGCAATGTAATAGCCGTTGGAAATGTAATAAGCGATACGCTTGAGAGCTATGGAATAAAAACGTATCACGATACGACATATCACGATTATCCGTCGTATCAGGGCGCTTATACGAGGACACTCGGCACAATAACATCAATTTTACAGCAATACCCGTCAATTAAAATGGTGCTTGATATTCACCGCGACGCGTTTATTTATGCCGACGGCACTAAATTAAGAGTAAGTACAGAGCAAAACGGGAAGCCGACAGCTAAGGTGATGCTTGTATGCGGAACTGACAGCATGGGGCTTGAACATAAAAATTGGCGTGAAAATTTAAAATTAGCCGCAAAAATTCAAAACGCGGCGGAGATAATGTATCCGGGGCTTATGAGACCGATTGATTTAAGAACTGAGCGCTTTAATATGCATACAACATTGGGAAGCCTTCTGCTTGAAGTGGGAAGCAACGGAAATACGCTCCAAGAAGCGAAAAACGGCGCGGAATGTGTTGCAAGGGCGATGGCGGCAGTTCTAAAAAATCCGTAAAACATCTTTACAAGTCGGCATAATAGTGTTATAATAGTATGGTTGAAAATGGGATACTATTTACTGATTTAGGAGATATTAAAATGCCGAATACAAGACAGAAAAAAATCAGAAATTTTAGCATTATAGCGCATATTGATCACGGAAAATCAACTCTTGCCGATCGTTTGCTGGAGCTCACGGGAGAGGTTGACGAACGCGATATGGAGGAACAGCTTTTAGATAATATGGATTTGGAGCGTGAGAGAGGCATTACGATTAAAGCGCATGCCGTAACGCTTAAATATAAGCGTGCTGACGGAGAGGTTTACACGCTTAATTTAATTGACACTCCCGGTCATGTTGACTTTAATTATGAAGTGTCGCGAAGTCTTGCCGCGTGCGAAGGCGCGATACTTGTAGTTGACGCGTCGCAGGGTATAGAGGCGCAGACGCTTGCAAATACTTATCTTGCAATCGATCATGATTTGGAAGTTGTGCCTGTAATCAATAAAATAGATTTGCCGTCCGCGCAGCCTGATGTAGTAATACATGAAATTGAGGATGTTATAGGCATTCCTGCCGAGGACGCTCCGAAGGTATCGGCGAAAACAGGCTTGAATGTCGGGGCGGTGCTTGAAGAAATAGTTGAAAAAATACCTGCTCCTACAGGTGACGAAAACGCGCCGTTAAGAGCGTTGATATTCGACTCCTATTACGACAGCTACAGGGGAGTAATAGTTTACGTCCGCGTAAAAGAAGGCTCGCTGAAAGTGGGACAGAAGATTAAAATGATGGCAACGGGCGCGCAGTTTGAGGTGGTTGAAGTGGGTGTTATGCACCCGTCGGGATTGCGCCCCACAGACGGATTGTATGCCGGCGATGTAGGATATATTGCCGCGAGCATTAAAAATATAAGGGAAACTCGCGTAGGCGATACGGTGACGACTGTTTCGCACCTTGCGTCAGAACCTTTGCCGGGATATAAAAAGGTAAACCCGATGGTTTATTGCGGTATTTATCCTGCTGACGGAGCGCAGTATGAGGATTTAAAGGAAGCGTTATTAAAGCTTCAGCTAAACGACGCCGCGCTTATGTTTGAAGCGGAAACCTCAGTAGCGCTCGGCTTTGGTTTTCGATGCGGATTTTTAGGTTTGCTCCACATGGAAATTATACAGGAACGCCTTGAAAGGGAATACAATCTCGACCTTGTAACTACTGCGCCAAGCGTTATTTATAAGGTGTATAAAACAAACGGCGAGATGGTTTGGTGCGATAACCCGACAAATCTTCCCGAGCCTGCGGAAATCGATTATATGGAAGAGCCTATGGTTAAAGCGACTATTATGGTGCCAAAGGATTTTGTCGGGAATGTTATGGAATTGTGTCAGGAACGGCGCGGAATTTATAAAGATATGACATATATGGACGAGACCAGAGCCGAAATATTCTATGAGTTACCGCTGAATGAAATTATATATGACTTTTTTGACGCGCTCAAATCGCGCACAAAGGGATACGCCTCATTTGATTATGAGCTTTGCGGATACACAAGATCAGACCTTGTAAAGCTTGATATTTTACTGAACGGCGATATGGTAGACGCGCTGTCGTTTATAGTTCATAAGGATAATGCGTATAACCGCGGCAGAAAGATGACTGAAAAATTAAAAGAAGCTATCCCCAGACAGCTTTTTGAGGTTCCTATTCAAGCCGCAATAGGCTCGAAAATCATTGCTCGTGAGACAGTACGCGCTTTGCGCAAGGATGTACTTGCAAAATGCTACGGCGGCGATATAACGCGTAAGAAAAAGCTGCTTGAGAAGCAAAAAGAGGGCAAAAAGCGTATGCGGCAGGTCGGTAATGTTGAAGTTCCGCAGGAGGCTTTTATGTCGGTGTTGAAGTTAGATTAGGAGGTAAGGCTATGACTAAGCTTGAAGGCTTTAAGCAGTATATAAAGGGTAAAACTATTACGGTAATAGGTATCGGAATATCAAATTTACCGCTTATAAAATATCTTGCTGAGCTTAACGCAAAGGAAATTCACGCATGTGATAAGAGAAGCAGGGAAAAACTTGCAGATACCGCATCAGAACTTGAAAAGCTCGGCATAAAATTACATTTGGGAGAAGACTATTTACAGCATATACAGGGTGAAATAGTATTCAGAACCCCAGGTCTTCGCTATGACGTACCCGAGCTTAACGCGGCAAGAGAACGCGGCGCGGTTGTGACGAGCGAAATGGAAGTATTCTGCGCTATTTGCCCGTCGCATAAGATTGCCGTTACAGGAAGCGACGGAAAGACAACGACAACAACTCTTATTCATAAAATGCTGACCGACTCGGGTTATACGACATGGCTGGGCGGCAATATCGGCAATCCGCTGCTTACGGAAACGGAGAAAATAAAAGAAAGCGACTATGTAATTCTTGAATTGTCGTCATTCCAGCTTCACACAATGC
>CAYUSE010000162.1:0-3851 GCA_964447095.1 uncultured Lachnospiraceae bacterium
ACCTTACAATGTCGCTCTTTAAGGACGGGAAAAACGTATTTTATAATGAAGAAAATCCGCAGGAATTATCAAAAACTGCAAAGCAGTTTGCAGCAGGTCTTTTAAAATATACCCCCGATATGGCATGTCTTACGAACCCTACAGTAAACTCATACAAGAGATTTACGCCCGGATTTGAAGCTCCGTGCTATATTTCATGGTCGGATAAAAACAGGAGCCTGCTTTTAAGAGTTCCGGCGGCAAGCAAAGCGGAGGATGCGCGCATTGAACTGCGTTCGCCCGACGCTACCGCAAATCCCTATCTTGCAATAGCGGCTTGTTTAAAGGCAGGCTTAATGGGCATCAAGGACGATTTAACGCTTCCTCCGAGCATTGATGTGAATGTGTATAACCTATCACCAAAGGAGCGTGAAGCGCTGAATGTTAAGCATCTGCCGATAAGCCTTAACGAAGCGGTTCGGATTGCGAAAAAATCAGAATTTATAAATACCCTGCTCGGCGAAGAGCTTGCGTCACGATATTTTGAGGCTAAGGAAAAGGAATACGATGAATACAGAAAAACAATAAATCAGTGGGAAATTGAAAAATATCTGATTGAATATTGATTTCTGCTCATATATATAGTGTTACAGCAAAGGGGGAACTGCGATGAGGAAAATCGTGCTTGCCTTTTCCAAAAAAGAAACCTCCGAAAAAGTACGGCGAATGCTTGACGGAAGCGAGTATGTTGTGTCAGCAGTTTGCCTGTCATTTGCAGATTTGATGCGCGCAACAGCCGATATGGAGGATATTTTGATAATCATGGGCTATAAGCTGCCCGACGCCACAGTAAATGACGTGGCAGAACACTTATCAGACCGGCATGAGCTTATGGCAATTGTAAAATCCGATTTACGGGAAATGATTGACGAAGATATTTTTATTGTGCCAATCCCCGTAAACCGACAGGCTCTAATCTCGTCAATAAACCTGCTTTGGAGAGACATTGAAAGACGCTCGCACAGAGCAGTAAGAACTCCCGAGGAACAGAAAATAATAGAGAGCGCAAAGCTCTTCTTAATGGAAAATCACCGAATGACTGAAGAACAAGCGCACAGGTTCATTCAGAAAAGGAGTATGGATACCGGCGCAAAATTTATAGATACGGCGAGAATGATATTAAATATATAGGAGGATATTATGCAAACCTTTAAATTTACAAAAATGCACGGTGCAGGCAATGATTACATATATGTAAATTGCTTTGAGGAAAAGCTTGAAAACATAAACGAAACGGCAAAATTCGTTTCCGACCGCCACTTTGGAATAGGCTCGGACGGACTTGTTCTGATATGTCCGTCAGACAAGGCTGATTTCCGCATGGATATGTACAACAGCGACGGCACGCAAGCGGAAATGTGCGGCAACGCAACGCGCTGTGTCGGAAAATATGTTCACGACAAGGGACTTACCGACAAAACCGAAATCACGCTTGAAACACTCGCGGGAATTAAGATTTTAAAATTAAATCTCGGCAAAAACGGCGAAGTTGAAACGGTTGAGGTAAATATGGGACACCCCGAATTAACACCGAAAAATATTCCGATAAATTCGGATTTGGAACGGTTTATACAAGAACCCGTTGAGGTTGACGGAAAAACATATCTTGTTACGGGCGTGTCAATGGGAAATCCTCACGCGATTACATATATTGACGATACGGACAGCTTCGAAATTGAAAAAATAGGGCCGAAATTTGAAAATCACCCAATGTTTCCGAGGCGGATAAATACAGAGTTTGCGCAGATTGTTGACAGAAAGACAATTAAAATGCGCGTCTGGGAGCGCGGCGCGGGCGAAACGCTCGCCTGCGGAACGGGAGCGTGCGCGACCATGGTCGCGGCGAATTTGTCCGACTTGGTGGATGACGAAGCTGACCTTGTGTTACTCGGCGGAACGCTTCATATCCGCTGGGACAAAAAAGAAAACAACATTTATATGACAGGACCCGCCAAATTCGTGTTTGACGGCGAAATTACGGTATAATGAAAACAACGGACATAAGTCCGCCGTAATCGGTTTTGTGACAATAACCAAAACAGCGCATTTTACACGGCAGCGCATTAAAAAATGCGCCGCTTCACGCGGCAAAGCCGCGCCAGAGCAGCGCACAAAAAACGCAAGCTTTGGATTATTGTCACATAAACCAAGTTAATATTATCATACATAAATCAAAAGTTTTAAAATGATGCTAAAATAACACCTGCGTTTTTTTCATAAAAAAACACATCAATTTAAAACTTATGAATTTGATAAAATATAATATTAGCTTGTAGTTTATGTGACAAGAGTATTGTACCACATAATTTATAATTTGTAAAGTATTTTTAAAACTTAAATATAGAAAGGAAAAAAACAATGGCAAAAATCAACGACAATTATTTAAAGCTACCCGGAGCGTATCTGTTCTCGACAGTAGCGAAGAAAGCGGCGGACTTCACCGCCAAGCACCCCGACCGCGAGGTAATAAAAATGAGTATCGGCGACGTTACAAAACCGCTTGCGCCCGCAGTAATCGAGGCTATGCACAAGGCGGTTGACGAAATGGGAACGCCCGAGGGTTTCCGCGGCTACGGCCCCGAACAGGGCTACGACTTTTTGAGAAACAAAATCGTGGAATGTGATTACAAATCACGCGGAATTGATTTACAGCCCGACGAAATATTTATCTCCGACGGCGCAAAATCCGACTGCGGAAATATCGGCGATATTTTCGCAAAGGACAATAAAGTCGCTGTCTGCGACCCCGTTTACCCCGTTTATGTAGACACAAACGCAATGGCTGGACGCGCGGGCGATTTTATCGGCGAGCACTGGAATAACTTATATTATATGCCGTGTCTTGCAGAAAACAACTTCCTGCCGCAGATACCGACGGAAAAAGTCGATATGATTTATCTCTGCTTCCCGAACAACCCGACAGGTATGGCGGCAACGCGCGAAGAATTGAAGCCGTGGGTTGAATACGCCAAGGCAAACAATGCCGTAATTCTTTACGACAGCGCATACGAGGCGTTTATTACCGACCCCGACGTGCCGCACAGCATTTACGAGATTGAGGGCGCGAAGGAAGTCGCGATTGAATTCCGCAGCTTCTCAAAGACGGCGGGATTTACGGGAACAAGATGTGCGTACACCGTAATGCCGCATGAATTAAAGGTTGACGGCGTGGAATTGAACGGTCTTTGGAACAGACGCCAATGCACAAAGTTTAACGGCGTTCCGTACATAATTCAAAGAGCCGCAGAGGCTGTTTATTCGCCCGAGGGTCAGAAGCAGACAAAAGAAGCAATCGCATACTATCTTGAAAACGCGAAGATTATCCGCGATGCTCTCTCCGACGCAGGTCTTACCGTTTACGGCGGCGTGAACGCGCCGTATATCTGGGCTAAAACACCAAACAACTATAAATCATGGGAATTTTTCGATAAAATTCTTGAGGACGCGGGCGTTGTCACCACCCCCGGCGCGGGCTTCGGCCCGAGCGGCGAGGGCTATGTAAGACTGACTGCGTTCTCAACCAAAGAAAATACTATAAAAGCAATGGAAAAAATTAAGGCAATTTTGTGATATTTGCAGTAGACAAAAGCGGAATTTTGTGATACAATAGAAATTAGCTTAAAGCAACAAACAGAATATTTTAAGAAACAAAGGCGTTTCGATTAACTCATATGTGTAATATGTGTTGATTGGAACGCTTTTTAATATGTGAAAGGATTGAAAAAAATGGAGTTTAACGGATTACCGAAAAAGCAGGGACTTTACGACCCGCAGTTTGAGCATGACGCGTGCGGTATCGGCTTTATTGCAAA
>CAYUSE010000163.1:0-3839 GCA_964447095.1 uncultured Lachnospiraceae bacterium
TACATTCAAATCATCTACAGTTTTTTTGTTATTATATAGATTGTTCGCGCCTGAAATAAACATTGACGCAAATACTTTTCCGTCCATTCAAATACCTCCCAATCAGCAAAACACCTTATTCGTCTACTCTTACGCCCTCTACCTTGACATTTACCCTGTTGACCTTTAAGCCTACCGCGCTTTCAAGCGTATATCTTACGCGGTTTACTATGCTTTTGCAGATTGAATTGATATTTATTCCGTATTCTACTATAATGTGCATATCAACTCTTATTCCATCATCCTCAACATTTACGTTTATTCCACGTGTTACACTATCGCTCATCAGAAGATTTACAATGCCGTCCTTTTTATTCCTTGATGCCATGCCGACAACCCCGTAACACTTTCCCGCAACTGCGCCGGCAATTTCGGCAATAACGGAATTTGATATAAACACTTCCCCAAGGCTTCCGCTTGTCTTTAATACCATACTAATCGCTCCTTTTCTAAAATTTATTATACTATTTCTATTTTACTATAAATTACCGATTTCGTCTATAGAATTTAAGAAATTTCTCTAATTTTTCTTGAAAATTTTTCCGAGGCGGCTTATAATAGTATTAACAGGAAATGAAAGGAATAAACAGGTATGAGTCAGCACGCTAAGCTTCACAATTTTTTATCGCAGCTTCCCGATTTTGTGTTCGATTACATAGAAATTGCCTACAACGGCGAAAGCGTAAATACACAAATCGGTTACAGCATAGATATAAAAATATTTTTGCAGTATCTTCAGAAATTTAAATTCAAAGATATGGAAAATCTTGAGGATTTCACCGTAAATCATATAGAACAGGTAACGCTCCGCGATTTAACGGGATTTCAGGCTTATCTTCGCGAATACGAAACCGATACGGTCACAATTGACGGCAGACACATAAAGCGTATCCGCCGCAACAGCGAATACGGAATAAACCGCAAAATGTCAGGTATTCGCGGACTTTTTGTGTATCTTTACAAAAATGATTTGATTACGCAGAATGTAACTGATAAAATTGACTTTAAAAAGCTTCATCAGAAAATGAAGCGTCCTCTTACGGCGCAGGAAACAGTTAATTTAATTGACGTTATTTATGACGGCGAAAAATATTTTACGGGACGTGATTTAACGGAATATCAAAACAGAAAACAGCGTGATATTGCGCTTTTTACCGCGTATCTCGGGACAGGCTGCCGTGTAAGTGAGCTTATAAATCTCGATATAAACGATGTTTCGTTTGACACATCTTCATTTATCGTAACAAGAAAAGGCGGTGATGAACAGGAAATATTTATGCCTGTTCAGGTGGAAAACGAGCTGTTAAAATACATGGAAGAGCGGCTTGAAATGAAGGACGCAAAAGACAAAAACGCTCTGTTTTTAAGCCGCTTAGGCAAACGCATGACGGCGCAGGCAGTTGAAAAAATACTCAAAAAATACTGTCTTGTCGTCGGAATAACAGACCCTGACAAAACGCGTCCGCACGCGCTCAGAAGAACCTTTGCCTGCAACATGATTGCAGACGGCGTTGACATTAAGATGGTAGCCGAGCTTATGGGGCATAAAAATATCGAAGTTACTCACAGATATTACGCGCAATACGCGTCGCAAAAACGCAAAGAAGTTATGAGGAATTTTGATATTATGGGAAAGGAATAATAAAAAATGAAAAATCTAATCAATACCGCCATGAACCGCGAAAAAGCAGATTTGGTACTGAAAAACGGAAAAATTGTTGACGTTTTTTCAGGAAATATTTTTACAGCAGATATTGCAATAAGGTACGGTAAAATCTGCGGAGTGGGAAATTATTCCTCAGATAATGAGACGGACTTGAACGGACAATACGTCATGCCCGGATTTACGGACGCGCATCTGCATATTGAGTCCTCAATGGTAACTCCTGCCGAATACGCAAAAGCAGTAATGCCTCACGGCGTTACCACTGTAATCGCAGACCCTCATGAAATTGCAAATGTATGCGGTGAACAAGGACTTGAATTTATGAAAGAGAGCGCAAAAACTGTTCCTCTTGATATAAATTTTATGCTTCCGTCATGCGTTCCCGCTACTCCGTTTGAGCATTCGGGAGCTGTTCTGACGGCGGAGGACACAAAAAGGCTTGTGCCCGAATTTTTCGGCATTGGTGAAATGATGAACTACCCGGGGATTATAAACGCCGATACCGAAACGCTCGGAAAGCTTATCGGCAAAAAAATCGACGGTCATGCTCCGCTTGTTTCGGGTCATGAGCTTGACGCGTACATTGACGCGGGCATTAAAACCGACCACGAGTGCGGAAATATTGATGAAATGCTTGAAAAAATCCGCAAAGGAATGTATGTGCTTATGCGCGAGGGTACTCTTTCAAAGGATTTGCCGCGCCTTATCGGCGGCATAAACCGCTATACCATGCGCCGCTGTATGTTTTGCAGTGACGACGGCTTTATAGGCGAGATAAAAGAACGCGGCACGGCAAATTATTTTATAAAGGAAGCGATAAGCAAAGGAGTTGAGCCGATTGACGCAGTTATCATGGCAACTTTTAACGCCGCGGAATGCTACGGAATGAAGGACAAAGGTGCGATTGCCCCATCATACAGAGCAGATCTGGTAGTCGCAGAGGATTTAACGCTCAATAAAATCACAGCGGTCTATAAGGACGGAAAGCTTGTCGCAAAAGACGGCAAGGCTTTGTTTGACGCTTCCGCAATCGATACCTCCGTCGTTACAAACAGCGTGCATTTGCCGCATATCACGCCGGATTTCTTTGATTTCACGCCGAAATCCGATAGATTTACAGCAATTGAGCTAATCGAAAACGCGATACTGACAAAAAAAGTCACCGCGTCCAAAACTGATAAGCTGTCTAAGGTCTGTGTAATCGAACGCCATCATAATATAGGAACTAAGGGCTTTGGATTTGTGATCAATTACAATATCAAAAGCGCGGCGATTGCATCTTCAATCGGGCACGATTCTCACAACGTCATAGTAATCGGCGACAACAATGCCGATATGGCGCTTGCCGCAAATACGCTCGGAAAAGACGGCGGAATAGCGGTATGTCATAACGGTAAAGCGCTCGCGTATCTTCCGCTTGAAATTGCAGGACTTATGTCAGCAAAGCCTTCTGATGAGGTTATAAAGCTCCATGAAGAGGTTTATGATGCCGCAAAATCCGTCGGCGTAACAGATAAGGTTGACCCGATTTTGTCACTCGCCTTTCTTTCCCTGCCCGTTATTCCCGAAATCCGCGTGACGGATATGGGATTGTTTGATGTGACAAAATTTGAATTTGAAGAAATTTAACGGCAGTTTTTAGGACTGATTGGATTTAAATACAAAACAGAAAAACTGAACTAAAAAAGGTGACTGCAATGCAGTCACCTTTTAAAATTTTCAAATTAGTCCTCGTTAATCTTTGCCTGAGCCGCTGCAAGTCTTGCAATCGGAACTCTGAACGGTGAACATGATACATAGTCAAGTCCAATCTTGTGGCAGAACTCAACTGACGATGGGTCGCCGCCGTGCTCGCCGCAGATACCAACGTGCATCTTCGGGTTAACAGGCTTACCAAGCTTGATAGCCATTTCCATAAGCTTACCTACGCCGTTCTGGTCAAGCTTTGCGAACGGGTCGTTCTCAAAAATCTTAGTATCATAATAAGCGTCAAGGAACTTACCTGCGTCGTCACGCGAGAAGCCGAAAGTAAGCTGTGTAAGGTCGTTTGTACCGAAGCAGAAGAAGTCAGCCTCTGTTGCAATCTCGTCAGCCGTAAGAGCGGCTCTCGGAATTTCAATCATTGTACCTACTT
>CAYUSE010000164.1:0-3808 GCA_964447095.1 uncultured Lachnospiraceae bacterium
GGCTATGCTGTTATTCATTTTACTTTGCAATAGCGAATACATTGTTAATTCCATTAAATTTTATTCTCATACACTCTGAAAACAATGCGGTTAAACGCACTAATTCCGAAATGTCATTGTCGCTCAATTCGCCCATTGCGTCTATTTCCGCATTAGCGGCAGGAGGAATGATATTATTTACATATTCTACTCCTATGTCTGTTAAATGAATTACTTTGTTTCTTCTGTCGGTTTTGGACTCTGTAAGAGAAATAAAACCTTTTTTCAAAAACTTTTTAATAATCGCGCTTATTGTTTGCTTTGTCGCCGATAACCGTTCGCATATTTCCGACTGCATACAGCCTTCCGGCGCAAAGTAAATCAAATCAAGTACAAATAACTCCTTTGCGGTCAAATTATGTTTTCTTGCATATAATTCATAAGCCGCAAACTGAACATCGCGCAATTTGCAATATTGATTTACATATTCTCTTAATTCTTCTCGCTTCATACAAATATTCCCTTTCAGTAATTGCCGTTATTGTTACACTCTTTTTCTGTTTTTGAAATCATAACAAGCAGCAATATCAGAAAAAACATAAGATATACCGGCATAAGCTTAATACTTATATGATTTGCAATCATACCAAATACAGGCGGCATAAAAGTTGAGCCTACATAAGCGCTTGCCATTTGAATTCCGATGATTGCCTGAGAATTTTCAGCCCCAAAATTGTTTGGCGTTGAATGAATTATACAAGGATAAATCGGAGCGCAGCCCAGACCGATTATAATAAAGCCTATAATGGACGTCATTTTCAGCGGAAGCACTATACAGACCGCACCGCACAATGCGATACACGCGCCTAACCGTATCATTTTGTTATCTCCCAGCTTATCGGAAATAAATCCCGCCAAAAACCTTCCTACTGTTATGCCGATAAAAAACAACGCTCCGAATGCGGCGGCTTCTTCCTTTGCCGCGCCTCTTGCGCCCTCTAAAAAGCTGCTTGCCCAAAGCATAGCAGTAGCTTCCGCCGCACAATACGCCATAAAACCGATAAGCAAATATGGCACGCCTTTTATTTTCATTGCGCCTGCTATTCCCAATACCTTTGTATTATTTTCGCCGCCGGAGTTATTTTTATTTATATTCCAAAGCGGTAAAGACAGCAGCATAATTAAAACTATCGCAAATTGTATGTATGATACAGTTCGATATCCGTTTGTCCATACGCTGTGTGTAAGAGCATAGCTCATGATATACGGGCTGATAATTGTTCCTACTCCCCAAAAACAATGAAGCCAGCTTATATGTCTTGAATTATAGTGCAGAGCAACATAGTTATTTAATGCAGCGTCAATCGCTCCGGCACCTAATCCGTACGGGATCCCCCATAAACATAACTGATAAAATGCAGTTGTTTTCGAAAAGCCGAGCATGGCGATTGCAGTAAGAAATATGCTTACAACCGTCACTGTTCTTGTTCCAAATTTCTTTGTAAGCCGTTCCGACATCAATCCCGAAATAATCGTTCCGCCAGATATAATCATAGAAACTATTCCCATATATGACAGCGGCACATTAAATGAGCTGTGAATTGTAGGCCATGCCGACCCGAGCAGCGAGTCCGGCAAGCCAAGACTTATAAAAGCTATGTAAATGACTGCTAATAATAGTAAATACATTTTTATCTCCTTTTAACAATGTTAATGTATATCTGACAATTCGGGCAACAAATTAAAATATCACTCATTCTGACCTGCTTACTTTCAAAAAGCTCTTTTGCGAGCCTTGTGTAATTGTGTCAGTTTCCTTTAATTCGCCGAGTAAAAGCGGCGAATTGGGGTTATGAAATTTATAATTCTCAAATGCCTTTTGAGGATTTTTATTTGCATAACAATATTTACAGCCGTTTATACAAGTATCATACGCGCCGATGTCGCGACTTTCAATACAATGACAGCCCTGACGCATACCCTTGTGTTTTAGCGTCTTAAATTCAATCCCGTTTGCTTCGCCTAAAATATCAAGCGTCATACAGCCCGATTTATGAATACCGTATTTTGAGAAATCGCCGTTTGTGCCGCAGGTCTGTATATAAATTCCGTTTGCTTTCGCAATGCCGCCTAAAATTTGAGCAAGCATATTCATATCCTCAATGCCGAGCGGAATAAGCTCCGGCATATTGGATTGGAGCTTTTTATACATTTCTACAAAGCTGAAAATACAGCGGTCAATATACGGAGAAAGTTTTTCAGCCATATATTCAAAAGTCTTTTTGTGAGTGTCAATCGTATATTTATCTGTTAAAAGCACGGGGTCATAACGCCATGCCACACGCTCTTTTCCGACAATTTGGGAAAGTTCAATCAGCGTTTCAATACTTTCATCAACGCCCGGAACGCCCGGCTCAATATCTTTTCCAAAGGCGGTTATTGTGTAATGAAAATATGTATTGAATTTGTCGGTAATACTTTTTATATCGCTTAAAATCGGTTTGTAATTTTTTGAGCAGAACACAACGCAATCTACCTTATCGGGCGTTAGCTCGTAACGTGTAACCTTATTCGGGAACAGGGGATTGCGTGATAAAACAAACCCCTCCTCAAAGCGTTTTAACAGCCATTTTGTGTAATATTGTACGCTGTCGGTTCTGCCGCCTGTATTGATAATCATATATTTTCCTCCGTGTCATATTGTTGTACAATGATTGATAGTCAAATATCGTACTTTTATTATAGCGTAAATTTCCCAAGCTGTCAACAAGATATTAAAAAAGTGAGTGTCTATGCGGTAAAATGTCTGCATATGCTCTACTGTACCGTGACATATTTCACAAAAAATAGTCTATCGCTTTTTATGCGATAGACTATTTTTAATCCTGCTTGACAGACAATCTACTTTACTGCCTTAACAGTGTCCGCCAAAAACGCTCCGTTTTTTATTTGTTTTAGCAACCGCAGCTGCAGCCGCAGTCCTCCTGCGGTTCGGATATATCTTCCTCTCCGCACTCAAGAAACTCGTTCTTCTCCGGCGGGAAGAATTCGTCAACCGGGAAGTCAATACGCTCAAACAAATCGCACGGGTTATCGTCTGTTGCGCCGACACATTCCTTCTGCGGTACGCAGAAATCATATGACGGAACAAGCAGCTGTACGCGTCTCTCCAACTTGATTATTGAGAAAATACCCAGCGATACAAACACATTTTTTGTTTCGTTACCGGCGCATATGTTGTCGTCAAACACGCGGCATACAGATTCGGGAATTGACGCAAGATCGAAATCGTCGTCGCAGCAGCAGGACTTCTTATCGCGAACATCCACCAGCTTTGCGCCGAGCGTTATCGGGTCTACCACCTCAACTACCGCATGCGGCATGTTTGTTTTGCGCCAGAGCTGCGGGTCGAAAGCGTCCTCTTTATATTTTGACTCAAATATTTTAGCGTTACCCTCCGAGCCGAACAGTATAACCTTTTTATCAAATGTTGCAAGACCCTCAACCTCAGTCGGGCGCGACGCGCCTGTGAATACGGCGAGAGTTACGCGGAAGAAGTATTTTAAATCCACCGAGTAAAATCCTCGATTAAAGGGCACTGCCTCAATATCCGAGAACACCCAGATAACCTCTGCCTTTGTGAATTTTACATTAATAGCCTTATCCACAACCGCCTGCGCACAGCCGGTCAGATATACTCTGATATTTTCCAAGCAGTCCTTATCACGGCAGCTATCGTACACCTTGTCTGTATGTATGCAGACCGCCTCACGGAAGTTTGTATCAGGGCAATACTTGTTACAATCAGCCATAAAAAATCATTCCTTTC
>CAYUSE010000165.1:0-3802 GCA_964447095.1 uncultured Lachnospiraceae bacterium
GCAGAATGTGGCATACGTTGTTACTTAGTCAATGGAATGAATTGTTTGCGTGGCTACCGATTGAGGAGCTTATACGGGAGCGTCAGCAGGAATATTATGACGCGCTTGCTGCGGCAGACAAAAAAGCAGATTGTACAATATTTGTTGAAATGATGATGAAAGTTATTCTTGACGCACTGGAGCAGCTGGATAAAACCGACCAAGTTGACGACCAAGAAACCGACCAAGTTAAATTGTTGTTAGAGTGTATGGGAAGTGATGAACTGTCATCTGTTCAAATTATGGAACGATTGGGATTATCTCACCGTCCAACATTCAGAAAAAATTATCTGCATCCTGCATTGGATAAGGGATTGATTGAAATGACAATTCCGGATAAACCGAATAGCAGAAATCAGAAGTATAGGAGAAAATAAAATTACATTTATGATAAACAGTGGGAGGAAATTGCTTTGTTTGGAATAAGTTATGATAACTGGAAAGATGTATGCAATATGTATTTTTCTTTAAATAAGTATTCTCAAAAGGCATATTTACAATGGTTTCCATTCACAAAATTATCTTCACTTGACAAAGATGAAATATGTAGTAAATCCTTTTTTGATAAATATATTGCAACATCATCATTTATGTTTTTTCCTCAAACCATACATCAATCAGAAAATTATTTACAAAAAGGTGATGGCAGTTTTAGAGATGCTTCCTTAGTATCTCCGCTGTTATATTTACTATTTCAAGCTGTTGGTAAAGAAATTTATGATAAATACAAGTTATGCCGTTCAGAGAATATATCGGTTTATTATGCTGGTAATTATGGCGATATGCACCCAAAATACAAACAAGATTATGATAACTTTTTCAAAGAGCTTAATGCTTGTATAGATGAATATCAATATTTCATAAAAACAGACATTACAAATTTCTTTTCAAATATAAACATTGATAAACTTATTGCACAAATTGATAAAGTTTGCAATAAGGAAAGCGTTGTTTTTTCTCAAACACAATTACAATTATTTAAAGAACTCTTCGTTTATTGCGGAAATGGTAGATTTCCTCTAATTGAAAGCAGTATGGCTTCATCTTATTTGGCAACTATTATATATTTGGATGAAATTGATAAAAGATTTTATGAATACCTGACTAATAGTGTATCCGAAATTTCAGATTTTAAAATTGTTCGATATGTTGATGATATGTATATTCTAATTTCTTCTGATGAATCTATTAATAACTTGAATGAAGTGTATAATGAAATCAGAAATGAATATTCTTCGCTTTTAAAAGAATTTGGATTAGCATTAAATACAAAAAAATGTTGTCTGAAAAATACACACGAAATTAATTATGAGTTAAAAAAATCTTTATATGATGAATATTTTAATGGGCAAAAACATGATATAGAAGAATTATTTCAAGATTCATTATTAGAATTTCTGCAGGACTTATCGACAGAATTACTGTTCGATAGTATTTCTGTTGAAAAATATAATGAACTAATTGAAAAACATTTTTCATCTGATGACATTGAATTTACTTCAAGCGAGGTCTTTAATTATTTGATATATGAGAACAATACAGAATTACAATCTGCTGATGTTATAAGCGAGATTATCAATATAGTAGAACAGAGCATATCTTTTATAAGTCTTGACCCTAAGAGATTGACTGTAATGATTATGAAAACTGATAATACCATTGCTATTAAATCCTTTCTTAATCAATTATTTAAGCGTTATCGTTCTGGTAAATGGAATTCTTATGATACAACTATTGCAATTTCTTATCTTATTCAAAGTAAGTTTCAACATAGGGATTTATTAAGCATTATCAAGGAAAAACACCCCGAGTTGTATATGTACTATTTATATAATTGTAAAAGCAGTTTTTTAACTTCATTCGATGTTGACCGTATTAATAAATTACAAGATATAATTAAAGATGATCGAAAAGCACACTACTTATATTTTATGCATTTGTGTGAAAAGAAAAAAGGAAATTATATGGCAGCATTTGCTTATTATAAAAATTATTTTGACAGAATTACAGCCGACTTGGATTTTGAATTTAACATATCATATAAAGGCAGAAAACCAAACTATAAGGGATTTTATAAAGAAAATGCGATTATTTCTTTTTATAATAATGTTAATGATAGCGAAAAGGTTATAAAGAAAGCTCATAAATTAAGAAATGCTAACCCTATATCACATTCGTCATCTGATTTACTTGATAACAATAACACTTCGGCAGAATTAGATGAATGCATAAAAGCATTATCAAGGATACTTTATCAATACATAGAGGACAAATTTATATGTTGACGAAATTGAGTGTTAAAAATCCGAGTTGAGATATAATTGTTGTTATGATAAGGAGTGAACTATATGGGACTATACTATAGATACAGACCACTGTCAGAATTATCCATAAAAGAATTAATGTATGATGAAATGTATTTTACATCTACCGAGGAGAGCAATGATCCGTATGAAGGAATGGTGTTTTTTCAATTCGACAAATCCGAGGATAAATGGAGGCGACTTGTGGATTTTGCATGGCGGGATATAGCGAAAAATACAAATGTAGATAAATATAAAAATGTTTTAATACCATATTTAGTGGAAAAGGCTCCTTTGACCTTTGCAGAACTAAAAAAGATCACATTTTCAGAACTAATTCATGAAATAAAAGATATTAATTTATTTTTATTTGATATATTAATAAAGTTGTTTAAAGAGTGCATTTTAACCTATGAACCTGATAAACAATATTTTGTATCTTTCTCAAAAACGGCAGATAATTATTTGATGTGGTCACATTATGCAAATAACCATAATGGATATTGTTTGATTTTTAGAACAATAGACGAGAGCATTAATCAATCAAGTATAATGAGAAGAACCTCCATACACAGAGATACACTCAATTCAGTTTCACCACGCATGACTAATAGTATTCATGACAAATTCAAGATGAATGAAGTCATATATAATTCTAAAGAAACAACGATTGATGCGTTTTCATGCTTTACTCCATATGTATATGGCAGAGATATAGATGACGAACAAGAGCGTATTAAATATTGGAAAGATAGAAAAAAACCGTATTTAGAGAAAAATTCCTGTTGGGAATATGAACAAGAATGTAGGTTGTTATTATCATCACCTATGGCATGGTTATTTGGAAACAATATTGAATACTCTAAGCATGAAAGACTGTTGCATTATGATTCTACACAGTTAGTAGGAATTATTTTGGGAAGTAAAATGCAGCAAGAAGATAAAAATAGAATTAAAGCTATTGTGAGAGAGAAAACAGATAATTGGTATGATTTTGATATAAATAAAACAAATAGACAAATTTTTAATTTTGTATTATTTGACGCAGTATTATCTTTAAAACATAGAAAAATAGATATTATTCCGCGAGAAATCTATTCCGGTATCGGAGTATGTAAAGCAGGAGATGAAAATTTCACAAAACAATACAATGAATGGGAAAAAGGTTATTGTTTAGAATTTGTAGATGGTCATGCGCATAAAAAATATATAGAATAATATATAACCTATTGCTATTAATTTTAGAAATAAAGAATTGGGTAAAGTGATTGGTTTCGCAGAGGATAATCACAGAAATTCTGTCCTTTATTTGTCCTTTATTGTTGCAAAAAGTTAGCAAAATTTAGCACACGATACATTAAGGTGAAGTCCATAAAACCGCATAACAATACGGTTCGCAGGGGTTTACCACAAATTGGCAAATTGCCATTTTAATTTTCGAGCCCCTGATCGCGTACCAA
>CAYUSE010000166.1:0-3794 GCA_964447095.1 uncultured Lachnospiraceae bacterium
AAGCTATTGATTTTATATCGATAATATATTCCTCGTTATCTGTCATTTTTAATCCTTTCCAAAGCTGTTATTTCCTACTATTATACACAAAAATATGTGTTTTTGCAAGCGAAGCCATTGACAATTTAGATGATTTTTTATATAATTAAAGTATATTTGTCTGCAACTTGACCTCATTAGACTTTCGCGCCTATGGGGTTTTTGCTTATTGTTAGTAGGTCATCATGAAAGAACTTCGTCAATACTTAGACTCATTTCCGGAAATTCTTTATGTTATTGATGCCAAAACCAATGAAATTTTATACATGAACACAGCCGGAAAAAACACTTTCCCATCTAACGGAAAAAGTAAATGCTACAATATTATCTGCGGATACGATGCGCCCTGTGAACATTGCCGTATGTCAAGCAATTCTAACAAGGACTGGTCTACATGGGAATCGGAACATTTAGGAAATCTTTATCTTTTTCGCGGTCATCCCATAAATTGGGACGGCGCGGATGCTTTTTTGTGCATTGCGATGAATATAAACCAAATATCGGAATTAAACAATGAACTTATTTTTAAACATAGCATAGATGATTTTACATTCCAATGCATTTTGGAAATGCACAGAGAACAGCCGTATGAGCAGATGTTTAACAATCTGCTGCTTATGATTGGGCAATTTCTTAATGCCGACAGACTTTATTTATACAGTTTTGATGATTTATCAATAAGCAATTCTTATGAATGGTGCAACTCAGGCATTGAACCGATGACAAATTCATTAAAGAATATTAACAAGGATATTATAAAAGGTCAGATACCGTATTTTTCAAATAACAAGTGTGTCATTATAAAGGACGTTGAGGATTTAAAGGACAGGTACAGCCGCGCATACGAGCTTTTTAAATCAAAAAATACGCATTGCCAGATTACTGCGCCTATTATGAGCGGTGAAAAAATTATCGGAATTATCGGCGCTGATAATCCACCATCGGCAAAGCTTGAAGAAGTCGAGCGATTCTTTGCAACTATAAGCTATTTTGTCGCGTCAATTTTAACGAAGCAAAAAAGCGAGGAGCATCTGAGAAAAATAGGATATATCGACCATCTGACAAAGCTTTACAACAGAAATAAATATATTGAGGAGTCTTCAAAACTATCCGATACTCCTCAGCATCATCTGGGCGTTCTTTATGCGGATTTGAACGGACTTAAAGAGTTAAATGATAAATCGGGTCATGCTGCCGGAGATGCCGCGCTTTGTGAGATTGCCGATTTAATCAGGCGCGCGTTCGGCGAAAGCCGCTCTTACCGTGTCGGCGGAGATGAATTCGTTGTTATTTGCCCCGGCTTTAACAAAGATGACTTTTTTGAAAGCGTTGATTTTCTTCGCAGATGTATAGATAAATCAGAATATTCTGCATCAATAGGATATAAATTTTCTTCCAAGCCGACAGATATAAATAATCTTATTAAGGAAGCAGATGAGATGATGTATCTGGACAAAAAGCGTTTCTACCGTCATCAGCAGCAATCATCACGCTATAGACACATGAACGATATTATGTCTATATTTTCAACTCCTGAGCAAATAAATGATTTTATCTGCGACGACAGATTTTTTGTTTTGTTTCAGCCTCGTTTTGATGCTAAAAGCGGTAAATTCTGCGCGGCAGAGGCTTTGGTCAGATATATTGATGAAAGCGGAACAACTATTTCACCTATGGATTTTATTCCTGAAATGGAGTTCAATAATATTATAAACATTATTGATATGTATGTATTCCGTCATGTTTTGGAAACGCTTGAAAATTGGATTAAAAAGAATAAAAAAGTGAAGCCTATTTCCGTTAATATATCGCAGAAAACCTTGCTTGTTCCGACATTTATAGATGATTTTATGCAAATTTGGAATGAGCACAAAATTCCAAACAGCCTCATTCAAATAGAAATTTCTGAGGACCGTAACAAGGGCGGCATAGATGCTGTTATAGATAAGCTTTCAGACTTAAAATCAAAGGGGTTCAAAATAGCTGTTGATAATTTTGGATACAAATATGCGGATTTGTATTTATTTGCCGACTTCAAATTTGATTTGCTAAAGCTTGATAAAGACCTTGTACATAAAATTGAAACTGATGAAAAAACACACCGCCTTTCAGCTTCTCTTGCGCATATTTGTCATTCGGATAATATCTGTCTTGTGGCTGAGGGTGTTGAAAATGAGAAAGGTCTTGAAATTCTGCGCGATCTGGGATGTGACGAGGTTCAGGGATACCTCTTTGACGGTCCAATGTCGCACAAGCAATTTGAAGAAAAATATCTTTAAAAATCTGAAAATGTATTGACTTAACGGGAAATTATGGTATAATATATTGGTATATTAAATTATTCAATATACCATATTTGTGACACGGCGATTGACAGTTATTCGCCTTGTATTGACTTTTATGCAGAATTGTTAAAGAAGGAGCGTAAGCTTCCTTTAATTATATGTTTTAAGGAGGAAAAAATTATGGCAAAGTATGTATGTCCGGTATGCGGTTATGTTCATGAAGGAAATAATCCGCCCGAAAAATGTCCGCAGTGCGGCGTTCCCGGTTCAAAATTTACAGTTATGCAGGAGGGTGCTCTTAACTTCGTTTGCGAACACGTTATCGGCGTTGGCGCAAATGATAAGGTTGAGGCTGATGTTTACGAGGGCTTAAAGGCTAACTTCGAGGGTGAATGCACAGAGGTTGGCATGTATATTGCAATGAGCCGTCAGGCAATCAGAGAGGGTTATCCTGAAATAGGAGAATTTTATATGAGAGCTGCTTTGGAAGAAGCTGAGCATGCAGCTAAGTTTGCAGAGCTTCTTGGCGAGGTTGTAACACCATCAACAAAGAAGAATCTTGAACTAAGAGCAGAGGCTGAGTGCGGTGCAACGGCCGGTAAACTTGAACTTGCAAAGAGGGCTAAGGAGCTTGGCTACGACGCTATTCATGACACAGTTCATGAAATGGCGAAGGATGAAGCGCGACACGGTAAGGGGTTTGAGGGTATGTTAAAGAGATATTTCGGTTAAGCCTTAAATCCGCATAATGCCTAATAAAATAGGATATTACAGAAGAGCTTGTCTGGAAACAGACAGGCTCTTTTTCTATGCCTTGCCGCCGCCTGACTTGTACTTTT
Organism: uncultured Lachnospiraceae bacterium; assembly: GCA_964447095.1. Taxonomy (GTDB): domain Bacteria; phylum Bacillota; class Clostridia; order UBA1381; family UBA1381; genus JALEPO01. The sequence continues at coordinate 3,164 of CAYUSE010000166.1, forward strand.
CTTGTACTTTTTTGATTTTGCATTGAAAGTAATATAGGACTTGCGGTAAATAATACGATATACTAAAAGGAGGTATATTATGCAAGCAAATATTTATGATGAAATACACATTGATAAAATGAATTTTACAGTTACAAATATTTATCCTGATTTGGCGCCTGACAAGAAGGATGAAACGAAATCGCAGCTGTTTGAAATCTTTAAAAAATACGCTGATGCTTGACGCTATATATACACGGCAGTCTGTTGACAAAATGGACAGCATATCCATTGAAAGTCAGCTTGAATACTGCAAGTACGAAACAAGGGGTAATCCGTATAAGTCATATTCTGATAAAGGTTACAGCGGTAAGAATACAAACCGTCCTGCCTTTGAGCAAATGATTAAGGATATTAAAGACGGAAAAATAAAGAGAGTTATTGTTTATAAACTCGATCGTATCAGTCGTTCTATCCTTGATTTTGCAAATATGATGGACATATTTCAGGAATACAATGTGGAATTTGTTTCATCAACAGAAAAGTTTGATACTTCAACACCTATCGGACGCGCAATGCTTAATATCTGTATAGTATTCGCGCAGCTTGAACGCGAAACGATACAAAAGCGTGTCGCTGACGCGTATTATTC
>CAYUSE010000167.1:0-3758 GCA_964447095.1 uncultured Lachnospiraceae bacterium
TTGACATTTTCTTGTTCTCCTTTAAATTATTATTAAGTCTACCAAATGTATCCTCAGTAATAATTTGCTCAATACGCCAAAAAATATAGCATGAAATTTTTGCTAATTCATAATTACCGCATCAGAGAAAATTTTATCGCACCTGCGTTTTAATCCTCCGCATTCTTTAAGCTCCGGGTCGGTTTCAATAATTTTCCTTGCCGCCTCCTGCGACTGCTTTAAAATATCGGCGTCCTCAAAAAGATTTGCTATTTTCATTTCGGGGAGTCCATGCTGACGTGTTCCGAAAAAGTCCCCGGGTCCTCTGAGCTTTAAATCCTGCTCGCTTATATAAAATCCGTCGTTTGACATGCACATTGTTTCCATGCGCTTTTTCGTAACCTCATTGCTGCCGTGCGCAAACAGCACGCAAAACGCCTGCTCTTTTCCTCGCCCTACGCGGCCTCTGAGCTGATGAAGCTGTGAAAGTCCGAACCGTTCCGCATTTTCTATTATCATTAAATTCGCGTTCGGGACATTCACTCCGACCTCAATTACCGTTGTTGAAACAAGTATTTGAATGTGTCCGCTGACAAAATCGTTCATAACCTCGTCTTTAAGCTTAGCTTTCATTTTGCCGTGCATTAACCCTACAGTAAATTTCGGAAAAATCGCCTGCAATTTCTGCGCTAAATTTTCAGCGTTCTGCAAATCGCTCTTTTCTGTTTCCTCGATAAGCGGACAGACGATATACGCCTGTGTTCCCTGGCTTACGTTTTTTTCTATAAACGCAAAAATCCTCTTTCGCATACTTTCTCCCACTGCATAAGTTTTTACAGACTTTCGCCCGGGCGGTAATTCGTCTATTATTGAAATATCCAAATCCCCGTATAAAATCAAAGCAAGCGTTCTGGGTATCGGCGTTGCTGACATAATAAGCGTATGCGGATTATGCCCTTTTGCGGCGAGCTTCGCCCTTTGCTCAACACCGAACCTGTGCTGCTCGTCCGCAATTACAAGCGCTAAGTTTGAAAATTCAACTTTATCCTGAATAATTGCATGTGTTCCGACAACTACATCTACGACGCCTGTCGTAATCATATCATAGACGCGCCGTTTTTCGGCGGCTTTCATACTTCCTGTTAATAAAGCAACATTTATATTCATATTGTCAAAAAATTTAGTTAATGTCTCAAAATGCTGAGCCGCCAAAATTTCGGTAGGCGCCATCATAGCCGCCTGATAACCGTTTTTTACTGCTGCGTAAATTGCCGCCGCCGCGACAGCGGTTTTTCCCGAGCCAACATCGCCCTGAACGAGCCTGTTCATCTGTAAACCGCCTGAGCAATCCTTCATAATCTCGTTTAAAGTCCTCTTTTGAGCGCCTGTCAGCGGAAACGGAAGCGACGCCGCGAAATCCTTCACGCATTTTATGTCGTTGAACACAACACCGTCTGCGTGAGTATTTTCATCTTTTCTCGAAAGAAGCGCAAGCTGCAAAACAAGCAATTCCTCAAAAACAAAGCGTTGACGGGCAATGCTGTAGCTTTTAAAATCATCGGGAAAATGAATATTTTTCATAGCATAATTGAGTTCTGCCACATTATATTTTTTCCGTATTTCCTCGGGAATATATTCACGCAATCTGCCAGCTTTTTCAAGTGCAAGCTCCATTGTGCTCTGCACAACTCTCTGCGTAAGATTACCCGTAAGCGGATAAATAGGCACAATTTTACCTGTGAACCGCTCTTTTCCCTTTTTTTCGCAAACAGGGTTTATCATTTCCGCCTTACCGTAATTATTCGTGATTTTTCCGTAAAGAATATACTTGTCACCCGGAATAAACTGGTCTTTGACAAATCGGTTATTGTACCATACAACATTCAGCGTTCCCGTTTCGTCGCACGCCGTCATATTGCTTATCAGCATACCGCGTTTTACGCGCTTTTCTCTGACAGGCGAAAAAACGGTAATGCTCACGCATACCGTTTCCCCTGCAACGCAGTTTTCTATTTTTTTAATCTCGCTTCTGTCCTCGTGTGTTCTCGGGAAAAAGTAGAGTAAATCCTCAATCGTCCTTATACCCTTTTTTTCAAAAAGAGCCGCTCTCTTTTCCCCGACACCCGTAAGACTGTCAATTTTAGTAAATCTATAATCTTCCATTGTTTTGCTTTCTATTTTCTTTTTCAGACTGAAAGAAAATCGCTCAGATTGCTGTTTTGAGGAACGCCGACGTATGCTTATACTTCAAGTTCCAAAAAATAGTGAGATGGGCGATTTTATTCAGTCTAAGCTATTCCGCTGACACTATATAATAATACACCGGCTGACCGCCCCGCTTTAGCGTCACTTCAATTTCGTCCTCGGCGTATTTCTCCTCCAAGGCCTTTGCCAGATTTTCCGCATCGGCTTTTTTCACGTCCTTGCCGTAATATATTGTAATAAACTCGGTATCCTCGTCAACCATGCCGTCAACGAGCGCGTCCAGAACATCGCTGTTATTTTCACCCACAACGGAAATATCGCCGTCCGTAATTCCCAAAATATCGCCCTTTTTAATTTTTACGTCCTCAATTTCCGTATCGCGCACGGCAAATGTAATTTGTCCCGATTTTACATTATTTATCGCTTTTTGCATAGCCGCTTCGTTATCCGATGCATTTTTACGGTCGCTAAACGCCATCATTGCGCTTATACATTCGGGAACACTTCTTGTAGGCAATACAATTATCTGCTTATTTTCAATAAGCTCTGCCGCCTGATTTGCCGCCATAATGATATTTTTATTATTGGGAAACACAAAAACCGTCTTTGCTTTAATTTTATTTACCGCCTTTAAAATATCCTCTGTTGACGGATTCATCGTCTGACCGCCTTCAATGACCTTATCCGCGCCCAAATCCTTTAATATGGTGACCATTCCCTTGCCTGCGCAAACCGCCGCAAAGCCGAAGTCCTTTATAACCTCGGGCTGCTTTTCCTTTTTCGGTTTCGGTTCTTTTTTCGACTTTGGCTGCTTTGCCGGCTTAACCATAACGGGCGAGGAATTTTCAATCAGAGATTTATGCTGATGCTTCATATTGTCAATTTTTAAATTTATCATTTCACCAAGCTTTATCGCTTCTTCAAGAACAAAGCCCGGATGATTTGTATGTATATGTACCTTGACAATCTCATCATCATCAATTACAAGCATACAGTCACCTTTTGGAGAAATTGCGTTCTTAAACTCCGTGACATCAAGCCCGTTACTTGATTTTTCAACTATAAATTCCGTACAGTAGCGGAATTTAATGTCATTGGTACTGATTTTTTCCTGTGCTTGTGACGCTGTATGTGTTTGAGTTTCCGCTTCCTCGGCTGTATTTTCTATAATTTCACCTGTTTCAAAATAATGCAAAGCGCCTTCAAGAACAAACATCCAGCCCTGACCGCCGGCATCAACAACCCCTGCCTGCTTTAGAGCCGGTAGCTGCTCTGGCGTATATAACAGCGCCTGATTTCCGCGCTCAACAGCCTCGGATAAAACCGCCTCAACGTCACCGCCTGCGCCGGCAGCCAGCGCCGCGCCTGCCGCCGCCTCACGCGCAACAGTTAGAATCGTGCCCTCCGTTGGCTTCATAACCGCCTTATAAGCGGCTGACGCGCCGTCGCAAAGCGCCTCTGAAAATTCAGCAGCGCTGCATTCCTCTTTACCCTTAAGGCTTCTTGATATACCTCTGAAAAACTGCGACAAGATAACTCCCGAATTCCCCCTTGCGCCTCTTAGTGTCGCATAC
>CAYUSE010000168.1:0-3720 GCA_964447095.1 uncultured Lachnospiraceae bacterium
AGCAGGCACAGGAAAATGTCAAGTCTGATAAGAATATCGGCGCAGATAAAAAGCCCTCTATCCGCAAAGAGTTAAATTCCATTAAGGCGGCAGAGAAAAACAAAACGGAGCCGGCGCAGACAAAAAAGCGCAACAGTCCCGAACTTTAAGGGCGGAGGTAATGAATGAAAGACAAGGAATTTAAGGCGCGGAATAAGGACGCGGATTTTTCAAAAAAGACCGCTGCCGATACCGTTCTCGGACGGCATAATGTAAAGGACAGCGCGGAGCCGTTTACTTCTTCAGAACACAAGAGGTATCAGCAGAAATTTTCAGATACCGAAAAGCCGCTTGACACTTCTACCGTACAAAATCCGTCAGACAATCAGGAAATATTAAAGCCTGCCGAAAATAATACAGAACAGCAAGAGGACTTAGAGAATATTAACCTTGATAGTCAGCCGGATATACCATATTCCCCGCCGACAAACGAGCCGCCCAAAAGTGGCGGTTTTTCTAATGCCGTAACTACGGCGGCAAGAAATAAACGGTATCAGCGCAAATTTAATCAACATACTTTTGACGCCGATTTTGCAAAGCACAATACAGAACATTCCGCAGACAGTACAGCGGAAGAAACGCAGACGGATAATGCCGAAGCCTTAAAAGATAACGGAAATTATGACTTTACCGAGCAGACGCATAATCCTGATGAAGCGTTTGACCGTGTGAACGGTAATTCGGATTTTCAGCTCGGCGCGGATTCCGAAAAGGATTCCGCAGCCGGCAATCCGAAGCAGCCGGATAAAAACCGAGCCTATCAGAAAAAGCGCGTCAAGACCGATAAAACAGCAGAGTACAATATCAAAGAAGTGGTTGACGCAGGCGATACGGTTTTTGACAGAGTAACGGAAAAAGAGGATTTTGTTTTTGAAACGCGGGAAAGCAAAACAGAGTTTTCATTCCGTCCGTCAGATGATAAGGGCGCAGATGAAAAGGCAGCCGAAAGCAAAAACCGCTTATATCAGGAAATATCTGAGTTTCTTGATAGGGCATTATATCGTAAAATTAAAAGAATGAACCGTGAAGTGTTAGAATCACTTATTCAAGAGTTCTACAATATGGGTAAGGAAAGTGTGGAAAAAACCGATGTCGATATGGGGGCTCTAAAAGCTGAAATAAGCGCGATAAAAGGTGTTGGTGAAGCAAGATAAGATGAAATAATGAAAGTTAAAAAACTGTACACAGTTTGAAAATTCATCTGGATTTTAATGGATTTTTAAATAGTCTAAGCTACTCCTGCCTTATTAGTGGTAATCAGTTAAAGGTATAGGATAAGTATGTTAATTATTAGTAAATAATAAAAAACACCTTTATAGAATGAACTATAAGGGTGTTTAGGGAGAGAAAAAGGGGTAACTGTTAAATATGTATCGTTATATTATATTTACCATTATCCAAGAAAGGTATTTTGTTGCCTTCTATCTGTTTCCAGTCAAGCTTAATAGGGAGTTTTTGATGATCATTTATAACGGTGACATTATATACAGCATTCCTAAATTGCCGTTTATATGTTATTTTATCCCATTCATCAGGAATACATGGTTTTATCTCTATGCTGTCATATCCTACAAAGAAGCCTGCCATATATTCGGCAATTGCCCGATAAACCCAGCCTGCTGTTCCGCTTATCCATGAGGATAGTGTTTCACCAGCTCTCGGATGGTCAGGACCGAGATACATATTTGTTGTGACATATGGTTCAGCGCCCGATTGCTCCGACGGATTATGCTTGCTGTCGGGAAGAATTTTAAGTAGGGTTTTATATGCCTTATCGGGTCTTTTTGCATATATGTCCATAATAACCTTAAAGGCTGCTCCATGGCAGTATGGAGTTCCGTTTTCATGAACACCCGGAATAAATCCTGTAAGACGTCCGATTTTTGCATTATATTTCGTATATGACGGATACAGAGTGAGTGTACCGTTTTCCGATTCGAGATATTTGTCTATTGCTTTAATGCATAAATCGGCTCTTTTGCTATCGGCAACACCTGATATAATAGCCCATGTCTGACTGTTCAGATAAATCATACCTTCTTTTTCGGTATGACTGCCGACGGGTTCGCCGTCATCGGTATAGCCTTGCAGGTACCATTCGCCGTCCCAGCCGTACTCATTTACTGCATTTTTGATTTTTTCGGCTTTGATACGCATTTCGTCGGCTACGGCATTATCTCCGATAACCTTATCGGCGATTTCAGCCATATTGTTAAGTGCATTATAAAGGGCGATTGACGTCCATACGCTTTCGCCGCTTTCAGCCATACCGCTTAGTGAATCGTTCCAGTCGCAGGCATGCATTTTAATTAAACCGTGCTTGCCCGTATCATCGGAAGAACAGCGTACAGCGGCGAGCATATGCTCCCATACTGTATCTTCTCCGCCGTCTAGGTATGATACCTTTTCTTTTAGAAAATCATAATCTCCGGTTTCCTTTAGATACGCATTTACTGTCGGAGCAATCCAAGTGGGACTGTCAGACGCGTTAATCGGAATAAGCGGCTGCCAGCCGCGCACGCATACGCCATTTTTATAGATATTTTGAAGGGCTTCGTATATCTTGGCTTTTGCAAATTCGGGTGAGAAGGATATAACCGCCCATGCGTCCTGTAATTGGTCGCGAAACCCTTTTCCCTTGCCTCGTCCGATTTCGGAACAAAGAAGTATCTGTTTTTTCAGCCAGTAATTCACATAATCATTTATTTTTTTGTCGGGAGTATTTATTACAAATTTATCCTTAATATCATTATTTTGCTGTATCAGCCGTTCAAATTGCGATTTCACAAAGTCAGCGTTAACTATTTCTTTTGAAAATGCCAATGCTCTTTCTCTGCTGTCGCACATACCGACCGCAATATTTATTGATAAACTTTCATTTGGCGCAAGCGTTATGCTATGTTCAAGAGCGAATAAAATACCTTCGCTGGCGGCGTCTGAATTAGTCATTCCGTTTCTGATAGCGTCGGGATTTGCGAAGGAGCCGTACTCTCCGAGAAAGGCTTTACGGCTTGTTTCGTAGCCTGTAACATCATAACTGCTGCACATAAATGCTTTATACCATTTATGCGGAGCACCTATATCGGGATTAGAGGCATAAATCAATCTGTCGTCAAGCCTTACACCGTGAACCCACGAACGGTATCCGCATACTCTGTCGTAACCTTCAAGGGAAAGATTTACGCATGGGTAAAGGCTGATATGCTTTTCTGTATTGCTTGTGTTTTCAATATCAACTGTCCATATTTCAGCAGGATATTTTTCACCCACAAACAAACGCCAGCTTATTTTAATTCCGTTTTTACTGCCGCAAATTGTAGTATAGCCTATTCCGTGAGTACATCTGTAATCATCAAGTGGTTCGTTTACCGGAGTAAAACCTGAATTCCATAATGTATTTGTATCAATGTCTTTAATATATAAATATCTGTCGCCGTTATTGATGAGCTGACCACGTCCGCGCGATTGTTCATCCATATAAAATGCTGCGCAATTCTGATAAGCGCCTTTGCCTGAGCCTGTATGATTTACGGCAGACAGGAACTGACTGTTTTGCATATAATTAAGCTGATATCTTTTTGGTTTTTGTACATCTGTAATTATATATTCGTTTCCTGTTTTATTAAAATGACCATAATTACTCATATATAAATCTCCTAAATATTTTTATTATTTAAAATC
>CAYUSE010000169.1:0-3684 GCA_964447095.1 uncultured Lachnospiraceae bacterium
ATGCTCGACGTTCTTGAGGAAATGGCAGAAACAATCGAGGATTTGGAATACGCTCAGGCAGATACAGATGAAATCGTAGAAGAGCTTGATGAAGCGGTTCTTGCAATGGCTGATGATTTTTACGGCGATGATTTTGACGATTTCGATGATTATGACGACTATGACGATGATTTAGATTTAGACGATTACGACGACTATGATGACGGAGACGACTATTTTGAAATCCAATGCCCCAATTGCGGAGAGGATGTTATGGTTGACTTTGACATGATTGACGGTGATAATGCTATCGTGTGTCCGAACTGCCATGAGGAAATTGAGCTTGAACTTGAATTTGACTGCGATTGCGATGACGATGATTGCGGACATCATAAGAATTAAAATTAAAAGAGCTGTATAACAGCTCTTTTTTTTCGGAAACAGAAAGGAACGAAAATGAAGGGTTTATATATTCATATACCGTTTTGTATTCAAAAGTGCCGCTACTGTGACTTTGTATCATATACTGGAATGGAAACAGAAGCTCATAATTATATTTCCTCGGTAATTGAAGAAATGGAAGAATACAGGGGTGAGGAGATTGACACTGTATTTATAGGCGGCGGCACGCCTACAATTTTGCCGTATCAAGAAACAGACAGGCTTTTGAAGGCTTGTTTTGAACGGTTTAAAATAGGCTCAGACTGCGAATTTACGGTTGAGGCAAATCCGGGGACACTTGACGCGGATAAAATCAGCGCATTAAATGACGGCGGTGTGAACAGGATAAGTGTGGGAGTGCAATCGTTTAATGACGGGGAGCTTAAAAAAATCGGGCGAATACACGACGCGAAAACGGCATATAATACTATTTGGAAATTATCGGAAGCAGGATTTTCAAATATAAATATTGACCTTATGACATCACTTCCAAATCAAACTGTTAAAAGTCTTGCAGCTACGCTTAATACGGCAATGAAGCTGCCTATAACGCATATAAGCGCGTACAGCCTGATAATCGAGGACGGAACGCCGATAGCAAAGGAGTATCATGACGGAGAATTAACATTGCCGGATGAAGATGCAGACCGTGAAATGTATGAATATACGATTAAAACGCTTGCAAAGAACGGATTTAATCAGTATGAGATTTCAAATTTTGCAAAACAGGGCTGTGAATGCCGCCATAACATAAAATATTGGCAGTGCAGAGAATATATCGGGCTCGGCGCGGCGGCGCATTCATATTTAAACGGAAAGCGGTTTTACAATACCTCGGAGTTGTCGGAATATATGTCGGAAAACAGGCATACAAACGATATTATAACGCTGACGGAACAAGATAAAATATCTGAATTTATGATTATGGGGCTTCGCATGAATATCGGAATAAGTGAAAATGAATTTAAAAAACGTTTTAAAAAAAGTATTGATGACGTGTATAAAGCAGAGATAGAAAAATTTATAGAATATGGATTTTTAGTAAGAAACAATGGTTTTATAAGATTTTCCGATAAAGGAAGAAATGTATCCAATTCAATTCTATGTGAATTTGTATAGAATTTATGAACAAATTGTGAAAAGTGAAAAAATTGCTTGACAATACAGTAAAATGGTGGTATTCTATCTTTGTTAGCACTCGATGACTATGAGTGCTAACAAAGAAGCGCTGAAGGAGATAATGAAATGGACTTGAATGACAGAAAAAAGAAAATCCTTCAGGCGATTATTGACGAATATATCGGAACGGCTGAGCCTGTAGGATCAAGAGCGATTTCAAAAAAAGAAAATCTCGGGCTTTCAAGCGCGACTATCCGCAATGAAATGGCGGATTTGGAGGAAATGGGATATTTAATCCAGCCGCATACGTCAGCCGGAAGAATACCGTCTGACGAGGGTTACAGATTTTACGTCAATTCGCTTATGCAGCGCTATCAGCTCGGCATGGAAACTATTGCGAGGCTTCAGGAGGCGCTTCTCGAACGCGTAAATCAGCTTGACAAAATTGTAAAAAACGCCGCGATTATGGCGTCGGCGCTTACAGATTACACAACGGTTGTAACGGCTCCGTCTCATAACGGCGAGCAAATCAGAAAAATTGATTTGGTTCCGATAGGCGCGGATAAGGTAATGCTTATAGTTGTTACAAATACTGTTCAAAATCAGATTATGACGATTGAAATTAACGATAGAACCTGCAAAAAGCTGGCGGAGCTTTTAAATAAAAATCTCGCGGGGCTTGAAGCGGACGAAATCAATTTTGAAATGATTGAGCGTTTACAGCAGGAGATTGAAAGCAAGCTGTCGCTGCACCCGAAGGTGCTTATCAGTATATTGAATTTTGTTTATGAAACGATTACATCAATGAATGAGACTGAGATTTATGTAAATAATGCGAAGTCTATTTTAAAATATCCCGAATATGCCGATATTACCAAGGCTCAGGGATTGTTTAACTTGCTTGAGGATAAGGAAAGTCTTAAAAAGCTTATAACGGCATCTGACGGCAACGGTGTAAACGCAAAAATTGGAAAGGAAAATGATTTTGAAATTTTAAAGGATTGCTCGCTTGTAACTGTAAATTATTCGCTCGGCGACAGACCTGTCGGCAAGCTCGGCGTAATAGGTCCGAAGCGCATGAATTACGCAAAGGTGTTTGCAAGCCTTGATATAATTTCAAATGAAATAGATAAAATGCTCCGGCATTATGTCGGAAATGATTTTGATTAACCGGAGAGGTGATAAAATGAAAAAGGATGAAATTATAGAAGAAATTGAGGAAACCGAAGAATGCGAAACGGTTGAGGAAACGGCTGAGGCTGAGGAAGCTCCGAAGTCTAAGGAGGAAGAACTTGAAGAAAAGCTTAAAGAGCAGACGGATAAATATATGCGTTTGTATGCTGAATTCGACAATTTCCAGAAGCGTTCGCAGCGCGAAAAGGAAGCGCGTTATGCAGATGCGGTGATTGACGCGGCGGCGGCAATACTGCCGATAGGCGATAATTTGGAGCGCGCACTGCAAACCGAGGTTGAATCCGAGGACGCAAAAAAGCTTAAAGAGGGCGTTGAAATGGTTATGAAGCAGTTTAACGAAACGCTTGAAAAGCTTAACATAAAGCCCATTAAAGCCGAGGGCGAGCAGTTCGACCCAAATCTGCATAACGCCGTTATGCACATTGAGGACGAAACCATAGACGATAACACCGTTGTCGAGGACCTTATGAGAGGTTACATATACAAGGATAACCGAGTAGTAAGGCACAGCATGGTGAAGGTGGCAAACTGACTTGTTAAAATCCGATAGGTCATCAATCTATTAAAACAAATTCAAATTATATAAATTCAAGGAGGAAAAAATCATGGGAAAAATCATAGGTATAGACTTAGGTACAACAAACAGTTGTGTAGCTGTAATGGAGGGCGGCAACCCGAATGTTATTACTAACAGCGAGGGTGCGAGAACAACTCCGTCAGTAGTCGCATTCCAGAAGGACGGCGAAAGAATTGTCGGTCAGGTTGCAAAGCGTCAGGCAGTTACAAATGCTGACAGAACAATAATGTCAATAAAGAGAAAAATGGGCACATCTGAAAAGGTTACAATCGACGGCAAGGCATATACTCCGCAGGAAATTTCCGCGATGATTTTGACAAAGTTAAAGCAGGACGCGGAGGCATATCTCGGTGAAACTGTTTCGCAGGCTGTTA
>CAYUSE010000170.1:0-3639 GCA_964447095.1 uncultured Lachnospiraceae bacterium
GACTGTAAATCTGTTGTCTTCGACTTCAATGGTTCGAATCCATTCTCTCCCACCACGTCGGAACGGACTTTGCTCCGTTCCGATTTTTGTTTGCACAAAAATCAGTCACACGCTCCGTCGTTCCTCCTTTTTCACAAAAAGTCACGCTCAGCTTACCTGCTCGCTTGTAAACGCGCTCGCGACGGTACGCTGTCGCTACCACCTTTTTGTGAGATGCGCCTGCGGCGCATGAGATTGACAGTAAAATCGTCATGCTGATCCAACTGCATTGTGAAGTAATAGCAAAGCAAAAACGTCAGAGCAAGTTATGCTTGTTCCGATTTTTTTGTATTAAATTTCCAAAAAAGGTTCATAATCAAACTATGATTTAAAGTAATACAATATCAGGTTCATGGATTTGTCATAAAAATGTAATGAAATCTTTACACTCAGGTCATGCAATTCATATTGACGAAGAGGTTTTTGAATGATATAATAAAGAGCATACTTTAAACTGATGACAATCTTGGAGGTTACGCAAGTGAGAACAGGGTTTAATTTTAAAAGATATTTTCAGGTTCTTGGCATTTCTCTTGCTATAGTTGTCGCGATAACGGCGGCGGCTATGGGGTTTGATTTTGCATCTTTAAAAGGAGAACCAATAAATATTGGGGAAACAAATACGGTGGAAATTTCCGGTGACGCGGAGAAAATCAATGTGCTTCTGATGACGACGGATATTGACGGACTGCGTACAGATGCAATGATACTCGCAAGCTTTGACACGAACACCAAAGAGGTTAACATGATGTCAATTCCGCGCGATACGTATCTGTATGTCGGAAACCGCTATCAGAAAATCAACGCGGCGCACGCCTTCGTCAAGGACGGCGTAGCCGGAGGAGCGGAAGCCGCTTGTGAGGCGGTGACGCGTATAACGGGCGTGCCGATAAATTATTACGTGGATTTCACGCTTGACGCGGTTGCGCACGTTGTAAATGAGCTTGGACCTGTCACATTTACAATTCCCGATTTATACGGTGACGGCGTCGGTATGGTTTATGATGACCCCGTGCAGAGCCTGCATATAAACCTTCCCCCCGGAACGTATGAGCTTGACGGTCAAAAGGCTGTCTGGCTGATGCGTTACCGCCATGGAAACAAAGGAACAAAGGGTGCGGAGGGTTATGTAAACGGTGACGGCGGCAGAGTTGAAATGCAGCAAAAATTTTTAAAGGCGCTTGTAGACCAGAAGCTAAACGCGTCAATTATACTAAAAATACCGTCGATATTTAAGGATGTAAGTTCCGAGATGAAAACGAATTTCAACGTAAAGGATGTAGTTAAATATTCAAAATATCTGTCAGGATTTTCAAGCGAGCATATAAAGACATGGGAATTACCCGGACTTTTTGACAAGGTGGTTATAGACGGGCAGGAGGCGGATATATGGAAAATAAATCTTGATGAAATCCGTATTCTTGTTCAGACGGTGTTCGGCTATGATGCTGATGATATAACGGTAGGCAATCCTGATAATCCGAGTGCGCCTATCCCTGAAAATGCCGTCACAACGCGTCACACGGGAATGATTGATGATTTGTTGCCTCAGCCTACGGGAGAAGACGCGGAAGCTGAAACGGAAACAACAGAAACCGCTGAAGAATAAAATCGGAAATTTTTTCAAAAAAGGCTTGCAAAACGGTAATTTATGTGATATAATAAATATTGTTTGAGAATAGTTTTTTCAAAAGAGTGGGTTTGCCCACTCTTTTGAATTTAATGTGAGAAAATTACGGAGGCAGAAATGGCGAATAAAACAGAAGAAACCGTACTCGCGCTTGCCGAGCCGGTTGCGGAAAAATTAAATGTCTATATTGTCGATGTGGAATACAAAAAACAAAACGGCGAATATTCGCTGTGCGTTTACATCGATAAGGACGGCGGAGTCGGAATAGACGACTGTGAAGCGTTTTCAAGAGAATTTGAGGAGATTATGGACAGAGAGGATCCGATTGAAAACAATTATGTTCTTGAGGTTTCCTCGCCAGGCGCGGACAGAAAGCTTACAAAGGAACGCGAATTTCTTTATTATAAGGGACGCGAGGTTGATGTAAAGCTGTTTAAGCCCGTTGATGATATGAAGGAATTTACAGGCGTATTAAAAGATTTTAAGAATAAAACGGCATTTATAGAATGTAACGGAAAAACGTATGAAATACCCGCTAAAGAAGCGGCTTATATAAAGTTAAGTTTCAGATTTTGAGAAAGGAATGGTAAAAAAATGAATAAGGAATTGCTGGATGCAATAACAGATCTATGTGAGGAAAAGGGCATAAGCCCGGATATTATTTTAGAGGCTCTTGAAGCGGCTCTTCAGGCGGCTTACAAAAAGAATTTTAATTCGGCGCAGAATGTCGCGGTTGAGATTGACCGTAAAAAGGGCGGAGTAAAGGTTATGGCGCAGAAGGAAGTAGTTGAAGCTGTTGAAAACGAGCAGGAACAGATTTCTCTTGAAGACGCAAAGGAGCTGAGCGGTGTATATGAGCTTGGTGATATTGTAAATATTGAGGTAACGCCGAAAAACTTCGGAAGAATAAGCGCAATGACCGCAAAGCAGGTTGTAACTCAGAGATTAAGAGAAGCGGAGCGCGGAATACTTTACAGTGAGTACACGGAAAAAACGAATGAAATCGTAGCCGGACGCGTAGAAAGAGTTGAACACGGAAATGTATTTCTTGATGTCGGAAAAATTGAAGCATTTTTACCGGCGAACGAGCAGCCGCCCGGAGAAACTTATGAGGTGGGTTCAACAATACGCTGTTATGTAAGCGAGGTAAGAAACGGCGCGAGAGATACGCAGATGATTTTATCAAGAACTCATCCGGGACTTGTGAAACGCTTGTTTGAAGCAGAGGTTCCCGAAATTATGGAGGGCGTTGTTGAAATTAAGAGTATCGCAAGAGAGGCCGGCTCAAGAACTAAAATAGCTGTCTATTCGACAAATCCTGATATTGACGCTCAGGGAGCATGTATAGGTCCGAAGGGCATGCGCGTACAATGTATAGGCGAAGAGCTGAGAAATGAAAAAATTGACATCGTAAAATGGAGCGAGGATCCCGCTGAGTTTATTACGGCAAGCCTAAGTCCGTCAAAGGTTTTGTCAGCAGAAATAAACGAGGAGGAAAAAACAGCAAAGGTTGTTGTTCCGGCAAACCAGCTTTCGCTCGCTATCGGAAGATCAGGTCAGAACGTAAGACTTGCGGCAAGACTGACAGGCTGGAAAATAGATATTACGGCAAAATAAAGGGATTTATGATGAAACATACACCACTCAGAATGTGCATAGCGTGCCGTCAAATGAAACCGCAAAATGAGCTTATACGGATAGTAAAAGATAAAGCAACACATAATATAAGCTTAGATACGGAAAAGAAATTGTTCGGGCGCGGCGCTTATGTTTGCAGAAATGCGGATTGCATAAAATACGCGGAAAAGAAACGGGGTATATAGCGTCATTTTAAATGCGCCGTACCGCATGAAATCTATGAGAGTATAGTGAAATTGATAGATTGACCGAAATTAAAGAAAGGATGGTGTGTCAAATGGCAGAAGCATCAACACTTAAACTTGGTGAAATTTCAAAGAAAATAAAAATCA
>CAYUSE010000171.1:0-3630 GCA_964447095.1 uncultured Lachnospiraceae bacterium
CGATACCGATAAATACCATAGCAAGCGCGAAGATAACAAGCGCAATGATTGTTACCGTTTGAGTTTGTTGTAGATTTTCCATAAATTCTTCCTCCCATTTTACCGTTTTACGATGAATTTAGTTTTTACCAAAGCCACCATATTACAATTACTACAAATTATATTGTACTATAAAAGGAGAAAAAAATAAAGGTCTTTTTGCGTATTTTGTTAGTTTTGCCTAATTTTTTATACGTTTTTCGGCATATCGTACAAATGGGACGGATTAGAAAATTATGGACAATAGACGAGATTTGTGATATGATAAATACTGATGATTATATTTAGTTAAAAAGATGTTATGGATATCCCCCTTGCTGTATAATCAAAATAACTAAGCAATTTGGTTCAAATAAGTAAACATCATTTTAAATTTACGGGAGGGATTTAAAATGGAAACACAAGGAGAAAGATATATTTCTTATACAAATAAAAAAGAAGATTATGTTAAGCTTGATTTAAATATTAAAAGCAGTGATGAAAAATGGCATACGGCAATAGAGATTTTCAAAGAAAGAATTGAAGGACGATACTTGAATCAAATTAGAGATTTAAGAAAAGATTGTAATAAAAATGGGTTTACTATTATGGCAATAAATTGTCTGCTAATTGACGCGCTATTGCAATTTGAAAATGGATTAGAAAATACGATAGGTAATGTACAAACAGAATATGAAATATTTTTAACAGATAGGTTGAATTTTAGCAAAAATGCAGCTGAAATATTTTATGAATGTATTAGATGTGGAATTTTACACTCTGCACAGACATACGGTAATGCGGTTTTGACAACTGATGAGGGCTATGTATTTAAAGAAGATAATAATGCATTAAAAGTTTCTGTAAATGATTTTTCTGAAAAAATAGATAATTATTTTAGTAATTATATTGCAGACCTTGAAAATCCAAATAAACTTACCATTAGAAGAAATTTTATTGAAAAAATGAAATACGTGTGCAAATTATAAAAAGGAGTAAAATGAAAAAGATTTTTTTAACGATATTTTTATCAATGGCAATATTGATAATACCATTATCAGCTTACGCGAACAATTATTATGATGCGTCAAGAGAGAAGGCGCAAATACAAGGATATTTAAAGCATATTGACTCCTATGAATATAATCTTATATCTAAAGATGCCGAACAAACAATGGCATGGCATAATTTATCACCTTATGACATGGCATATTTCCAAACTATAAAACATAAAGTTGATAGATACCTAAAAAACTTCGGCAATTGGGGACAAAATTTTTATGATGCTTCAATTGAATTTAATCAAGCCCAAAATCTTTATAAGCAGGGACTGTATCTTGAAACACAAGAAATATGTTACACGGTCATGGAAAATCAAAATCTTTCTTTTGGCGATTGTTGTATATTTGAAGCGTTATATGAACGAGCAGGTTATGCGTATAGAGCATATTTAGATACAGGATTTCAACGCATATCATCAAATAAAGCAATTCAAGTAGTTAAAAATAGTAGAAGTTGGCAGCAGGTCGGTGCAGTGCAATATGACAATACGGATTTGGGAGATTGTTATTTAATAACGGGGTGGTATGTTGGAACAAATGCCGTATTTAGATATCTTGTTTTTAATGATGGGGATTGGATTGAACTAGAGGCAGGAACAGACCAGAATGATAGTAAAGCAACATTTGCTAAATAAATTTAAGTAAATACATTCTACAGTAAAAAGCACGATTTTTAATCGTGCTTTTTATGAATTTGTTGTTAAAGAAAGCCCTATTTTAAATATCCCGTAACAACTCTGTCATTGCCGCACAAATCTTTTATAATTTCAACACCCGTAAAATCATTTTGCATTAAATCATATACCGCTTTGCCCTGATTATAGCCTATTTCAAAGGCAAGAACGCCGTTGTTATTTAACATCCTAGGTGCAATTTCGATAATTCGCCGATAAAATATAAGCCCGTCATTTCCGCCGTCAAGCGCGGACAAGGGCTCGTGGTCTTTTACCTCTGTTTGAAGTGTGTCAATCACGTCTGTTTCAATATACGGCGGATTTGACACGATAATATCGAATTTTTCCTTTGGATAATTTTCGAGAATATCCATATTTAAAAAACGCGCCTGAATATTATGTTTTTTTGCGTTTTTCTTTGCAATTTCAAGAGCCTTTTCGCTTTTGTCAAGCAGTGTAACGGACGCGTTTTTGTAATGCGCGATACTTATTCCGATACAGCCTGAACCTGTGCCGATGTCAAGCAGTGAAACATGATTGCTTCCTATTACATTCAAAACTGTTTCAACGAGAGTTTCCGTATCAGCGCGCGGAATAAGCGTGTCGGGCGTTACAATAAAATTAAGCGACATAAATTCGGTGCTTCCCAATATATATTGAAGCGGCTCGCCGTTTTTGCGCCGTGATACGAGTTCAAAAATATTTGTTAAATCATTGTCATTTACTGCTTTATTTGCATTTATGATTAAGTCGGTTTGAGAAATTTTAAGCGCGCTCATTATAATTTGGCGCGCTTCAAAATCTGCATTATCCGCAAGCTCCTTGCGTATTTTATTTAAAAGTTCCGATATTACCATTTGTCATCCTCTTTATTTTCGGGAATGCACGGTTCCATTGACGCTATTGCGACCTCAATCTGAGACGCGTCAGGCTCGCGGGTGGTGAGCTTTTGAAGCCACAGCCCCGGTTTTGAAAGCCATGTTACGCATTTGTTTTTACTGCGTCCCGCTAATTTTATAACCTCATACGAAAGACCGGCAACAACCGGTAAAAGCAAAAGACGCGTTCCCATTCTGAGCAAAATGCTTATAATTCTTGAGTATGCGTCAAATCTCGGCAGAAGCATAAACAAAATAATACTTATAATCATAACGAAAAGCAAAAAGCTTGTTCCGCATCTGGGATGAAAACGCGTGTATTTCTTTACGTTTTCAACTGTAAGTTCCTCGCCGGCTTCGTAACAGGCGATAGTTTTATGCTCAGCGCCGTGATATTCAAACACGCGCTTAATTTCCTTCATCTGAGACACAAGCGCCATATAGCCGAGGAAAATCAGCATTCTGATAATTCCCTCAAACACGCTTGTAAAAGCTTTTGTCTCGACTATTGTTTCAACTGCCTTGAAATGCTGACCGAGAGCTTCGGCAAGACTTGTTAAAAATGTAGGGAGAAGCATAAATAGCGCAATACTGAAAATAAGCGCGATTGCAACCGAGAAATAAATCACAACGTCCTTTATCTTATCTCCGAGCTTATCCTCAAGCCATTTATCGAATTTACTTTCATGTTCGTCCTCGTCGGCTTCAATATCAACAAACTCAGCGCTGTACATCAGAGCTTTCATGCCGATTACAAGGCTGTCTACAAAATTCACACAGCCGCGTATAATCGGGATACGAAATAATTTTGATCGTGTTTTTACTCCGTTTTCGTCAATTTTTCGCTCGATTTCGCCGTCCGGCTTTCTTACGGCTACAACAGTTTTAAAAGGACCTCTCATCATGACGCCCTCCATAACCGCCTGACCTCCTATAGACGTTATATGCTGTTCTTTACTCATATTGCAGCTCCTCTCTAATTAACTATATCTGATAATA
>CAYUSE010000172.1:0-3621 GCA_964447095.1 uncultured Lachnospiraceae bacterium
TTTGTCGGCGGCAAGCATTTATTATCCTTACACACATAATATGTTGTTCTGCCGTTTACAATTGGATAGTTTTCATTTCCTCCCTCAATAACTCTCACTATCGCATTTACAGGAAAAGGCACACGCTCATCAACGAGCGAGCATACGATATGCATCGTAAGATTGATATTCATTAACAACGCCGACATATAAAAACAATATCCCGATGGATAGTCCTCTGCTGCGCCTGCCATAAATTCAAGCTGTTTTTCTTTGATATCGGAAAAGTCCCCGTCCGTAAGCTGTGACAGCATAACAAGATTATATGCCATAACAGAATTTCCGCTTGGAATTGCTCCGTCATATGTTTCTTTAGGCTTCATTATAAGCTGTTCATTTTCATTGCCATACAAATAAAATCCGCCGTTTTTATTGTCATAAAAATCATTGACTGTCTTACGGCAGAGCTCAATAGCTCTGTCAAGATATTTCTGTTTAAAAGTTGCTTCATACAGACAAAGAAGAGCATAAATATAAAACGCGTAATCATCAATAAATCCGCTGCTTCCGCGCCTGCCGTTGCGATAACTTACATAAAGCGTATCGCCTTCAGCAAGTTTTTCCTCTATGAAATCGCACGCTTTTTCCGCAGCATCAAGATATTTACTGTCCCCAATAATTCTGTATAATCTTGCAAATGCCGCAATCATCAGTCCGTTCCACGAAGTCAGTATTTTATCATCAAGATGCAGCTTTGTTCTTGACTTTCTGTACTCATACACCTTTGGCAAATACTCTGACATTCTATTATTAATTTCAGAATTGCCGAGCAAATTGGGAATATTTTTACCCTCAAAATTTCCGAGCTGTATTATTCCATAATAGCGATTAAATTTTTCTCCAGCTTCCTTTCCGAGCAATTCAGGGATTTCATCATAATTAAAGGTATAATACTTACCCTCCTCTCCATCGCTGTCAGCGTCCTGCGCCGAATAAAATCCGCCCTGCCCGTCTGTCATTTCACGCATAACATACTCCGCTGTCCTTTCGGTGATTTCTTTGTACAGCTCATTATTTGTTACGGCATAAGCATTGATATAGCTCATTATTAAAAGCGCATTGTCATAAAGCATTTTTTCAAAATGCGGTGCAAGATAGTACCGGTCTGTGGAATAGCGCGAAAATCCTCCGCCTATATGGTCGAATATACCGCCTTTATACATTTGTGTAAGCGTATATTCTGCCATATCAAGCGCTTGCTTTTTATCAGTAACGCGATAATAATCCATGAGAAATATCAGATTATGCGGCAGCGGGAATTTAGGTGCGTTTCCAAAACCTCCGTATTTTTTATCAAATGAGCGTTCAAGCTGACTGTACGCCTCGTCTATGATAGAGCGCGTCGCTTCTCCTTGCACAGGATTTTCCCTGCTAACCGCTTTCTCAATTTCATTACCTGAT
Source organism: uncultured Lachnospiraceae bacterium (assembly GCA_964447095.1). Lineage (GTDB taxonomy): Bacteria > Bacillota > Clostridia > UBA1381 > UBA1381 > JALEPO01. The sequence continues at coordinate 1,441 of CAYUSE010000172.1, forward strand.
AGAACTAATTTTTCTCTCTCTGTCTGCCATAGCTTGTTAATCTGCTTTAATAATGATTGAAAGGTTGGTTTCGGAAAATATGTTCCTGCAAAAAACGGCTTTTGTTCAGGCGTAAGGAAAAGCGACATAGGCCAGCCTCCGCCGCCTGTCATCTCCTGACACACACTCATATAAATGCTGTCTATATCAGGTCTTTCTTCTCTGTCCACCTTCACCGATACAAAGTATTTATTTAAAAGCTCCGCCGTTTCCGTATCCTCAAAGCTCTCATGCGCCATAACGTGGCACCAGTGACATGTGCTGTAGCCGATGCTTAAAAACACGGGTTTATTTTCATTTTTAGCTTTTTCAAACGCTTCCTTTCCCCATGGATACCAATTTACAGGATTGTCCTTATGCTGCACCAAATACGGACTGCTTTCATTTGCTAAATTATTTGACATATTTATTCCCTCCATAAATAACCTTAGTATTTACAGTAATGATTATATTATTAAAAGAGCTTGTCCCTCCATGGGACAAGCTCTTTTTCATACAAAAGCGGTTTACTGCTATTCTTCTGTAATTTTACCTAAATTTCAGCGCCCCTACCCTGCATCGATGGTGGCGCAAAAATGGCTTAAAATCGACACTTTTGGCACTTTAAAGCATTACGCATACGCGCCGTGTCCCGCGTCGAGGACGATTTTTATTTCCGATTTTGAAAACGCCTCCCGCGCAGAATATTTTTTTATCCCAACCGCAGCAGCCGTAACGGCAATAGCCGCGGCAGCAAGTACGGCAATATGCTTTTTTGTTAAAATCATCATACACCCTCCAAAAATGCTTTTTTCTATATTTTTATGAAGAGAAAGGCATAAAAATAACGCCCTCGAGGGACGTTATTTTTAAATAATTTTAATGAACCGTCGAAATAACTTTTCATGTTTTGTATTCCATTATATCGCCTCTGCATCAAATATACCACTCACTGTCTTGCTTATATCCACAATGCCCAGTCACCATAATCAAATGTACCGCCGCCGTGATGCAGCATACCCTCTGCTTGTAATTTCCTAAATTCATCTCTCATGCGGATTATAATTTCAGGCCGGATATCCAATGTATGGTGAGCAGGAAACACACTTTTTACAGGGAGTGTTGCAATTCTTTCAAGAGAATTAAGGTATAGTACGGGGTCGGTAGAAGGGTAGTATGCCAATAACGTATCTTTATATACTAAATCTCCTGTGAAAAGATAACCTCGTTCTTTCTCCCAAAAGCACATATGCCCCGGAGAATGCCCGGGAGTATGTAAAACTTGAATACTCCGTCCGCCAATATCTATTATATCATTATCTGTTAATACCCTCGCAGGAGTTCCCTGAAAAAATTCGTAAGTATTGACATCATAGCCTGTGGGTAAGTCGCAGCGGTCAACAACCATTTCTCTGATTGTTTCTATTGTCAGCGGAAATTCACCGTTTAACCAATTTAATTCTTCGTTGTGCGCATAAAAATCAGGGAAATATTTATGCCCTCCGATATGGTCCCAGTGAATATGGGTAGCAACAGCCGTAACAGGTTTGTCGGTAAGTTTTTTAACTTCATCGGAAATATTACAAATTCCAAGTCCCGTATCTATTAACAAACTGCGCTTTGTACCATTTAACAGATAGCAATGGGTTTCTTCCCAATGACGATATTCACTGATTATATATGTGTCGCTGTCAATTCTATCTATCGTAAACCAATTATTCATTTCAAAATTTCTCCTCTGCATCCCCGACTGACCAACATACACATCATAACACCAAAATATACCGTTGTCAATATTTTTACGGATTTCATTCCTTAAATTTCACTTGTTACATATTCCGCTAAATCATTTGTCGGCGGCAAGCATTTATTGCCCTCACACACATAATATGTTGTTCTGCCGTTTACAATGGGATAATTTTCGTTTCCTCCCTCAATAACTCTCACTACCGCATTTACAGGAAAAGGCACACGCTCATTAACGAGCGAGCATACAATATGAATCTGAGGATTGATATTCATTAACAACGCGGACATACAGAAACAATATCCTGCCGGATAGTCCTCTGCTGCACCTGCCATAAATCCAAGCTGTTTTTCTTTTATACCGGAAAAGTCCCCGTCCGTAAGCTGTGACAGCATAACAAGATTATATGCCATAAC
>CAYUSE010000173.1:0-3607 GCA_964447095.1 uncultured Lachnospiraceae bacterium
TAAGCTGCTCTCAATGAATTCGTTTAATGTAAATAAAAATAATGCTCAGCTTGATAATGACCGCCTTGTAATAGGAATAGGTGATTTGAATAACGAGAAAATTAAACTTGGTGTGAGACTTTTGCAGGAAAGTCAGCATTGACAAAATGAATTTATAATATATGAAAAAGAAGCACTGTTATTGGTAAACAGTGCTTTTTAACATAATTATTTATTTTAAATATCTATCAAAGAATGCTTTTATCTTATCGAAAGGAATAATATCTGTTTTATCATATAAGTCAGTGTGAACAGCATCGGGAATAATAAGCAGCTCTTTATTATCACCTGTCAGCTTTGCAAAAGCATCTTTGCTGAAATAGCACGAATGAGCTTTTTCTCCATGCATAACCAATACTGCGCTGCGTATTTCATTGCTGTATTCAAGGATAGGCATATTGATGAAAGAAAGTGATGATGTAGTATTCCATCCGCCGTTAGAGTTTAATGAACGCTTATGATAGCCGCGTTCTGTTTTATAGTAATCATAATAATCCTTTACGAAAAACGGCGCGTCCTCAGGAAGCGGGTCAACAACACCGCCGCCAAGCTGATAGCTTCCGTTTTTGTAGTCTTCTGTTCTTTGAGCATTCAAATTTTTGCGGAGTTCATAGCGTTCGTCTGCATCCATAGAATCAAAATATCCTCTTGCATTTACTCTTGACATATCATACATAGTAGATGCCACCGTTGCTTTAATTCTGGTATCTATTGCCGCCGCGTTCAGAGCAAAACCGCCCCAGCCGCATATTCCTATAATACCAATTCTCTCGGGATCAGTATTTTCCTGTGTTGACAGATAATCAACTGCCGCTGAAAAATCTTCGGTGTTAATATCGGGAGATGCCACATATCTTGGCTGACCTCCGCTTTCTCCTGTAAATGAAGGGTCAAAAGCTATTGTAAGGAAACCGTGTTCTGCCATAGTCTGCGCATATAGTCCGGAGCATTGCTCCTTTACTGCGCCGAATGGTCCGCATACGGCAATAGAGGGCAGTTTGCCCGTAATATTCCTTGGTTCATAAAGGTCTGCCGCAAGAGTAATACCGTATCTGTTGTGAAATATAATTTTTCGATGATTTACCTTATTGCTTTTTGGGAAGGTCTTATCCCATTCTTCTGTTAAAATTAATTTTTCATTTTCCATCTTATATTACCTCCATAAATTTTTAAGAGAAACTACGTCACATAATGATTTTATGTTCTGTAAATCCCAAAAGAATGCTTTTAAATCTGTCGCGTCTGTTAAATTACCGTTCATTTCGTTTTTTATATCAACTTCGATTTTGTTATCGCCCTTATATGTCCTTACGCCTATAAGAACTTCGTTTTTGTAAAATGCAGTTATAAGCGTTCCGTTATCCACAGCGTTATTTACAATTATCTTTCCGTTTTCTGTTTTAAGCTCCGGTTTGACTTCTGCTTCGTTTGCCATAACAAGTTCTATACCTTCATTTTTACCAAGGTTTCTGCTGTATTGTTTATCTGTCGGATTATTCCAATGCTCATGTACTCCTAACTTGGTAACTGTTTTACTGAAACTGTCCGTGTAAACCGTGCCTGACGGCGCATTAGATATAAGCCCTGCTTCGTGCAGATAGTTTTCAACCGACGCGTCTCTTGCAGAATAATTATTATCTGTTATTGTCGGTTCGTTTGTGAGAAAATCTGCGCCTACCGAATCTATTGCAACAGGGTCCTGCGACACAAATATACTTGACGTGTAATCATTATTAAACGGCTCTTGCTGCCATTGTGAATTGCTGCCGGTGATTGACGAGCCTTCTGAAACAGCGCATATAATCGCGTCAAGCATATATAATACCGTTTTTTCACCAAGATGCTTATTTGCCATAAGGTCAACAAGAGGACTGTAAATTTCCATTTCATTTCTTGTAAGCCATTGATGCAGGTTTGCGCCCTCAGGCGGACGCATTGTATTTCCGTTTATAAACGAGCCAAAATGATTTTTACCGCAAAGCGTAATTCCGTAACTGTGTCCCTTTAAATTTGCAAGGTTAATCATATAGTTTGCTTCTGTAACACAGGTTGGCAAGTAATTCACTTTGCCTGAAAAATCGTAAGACCATTGAATAGGCGCATTTTCATCAGCTATACCGTTATCTCGGTTTACAAAGTTTACGCCCTGTAAAATACCCTCATTACACATTTCAATCATATAATCGGGAAACAGTCTTGACACATCATAAACAGTAATGTCGGACGGAGATACTCCCGCATCTTTAACAAGCGATATAAGAAGTGTTTTTAATAATACGGGGTTTGTATAACTCATTTTTGTTTCGCCCGATGTGTCATTATCCATTACCGCCGAGCCGTTAATATTGGCTTTTATGGCAATTTTCTCGCCTGTTTTATATCCGCCGCTTTCGCCGTTTCTCTCATTTCTGTTCGCAAATAAGGCGTTCCAGCCGTCTGCGGCAGTTGATTTTCCGCCTAACTTTGCAATAGAGCTGTCAACCATATTTTGAATGACCGTTTCATTAAAGTTGTTTAGCTGCCACCAATAGCCGTTTCCGTTCCATTCGACAGAGTCAGGCTCGTGCGACCACACAACTCTGCCGAGTATTGCGCCGACTGCTTCTCCATAAGGCTTGTGTTTTGGGAAAATATCACCTTCGGCAAATGTGTTAATTTGTAAGGATATAAGTATCATGCCTAAAATAAATGATATAATTTGTTTCATCAAAATCCTCCTGTCTAAATTAAATTCTGCGATTTTCTTAATTATAATCACATTATCTTAAAATAGCAAATATTTATAAACTATGTATTATCATAGTTGACAGGAATGATAAATCAATATATAATAATTTATAAAGAAAGAGGAGGGATTAGAATGGAGCTTCGGGTTTTACGATATTTTCTTGCTGTTGCGCAGGAGGAAAATATAACAGCCGCCGCAGAGGTTTTACACATTACTCAGCCGACGCTTTCAAAGCAGCTTAAAGATTTGGAAAAGGAATTGGGCTCGACTTTGTTTATACGAGGGAAAAGAAAAATTACGCTTACAGAGGATGGAATGTTTTTGCGTAAACACGCGCAGGAAATAATAGCGCTGGCGGATAAAACAGAGGCGGCATTTACAGATAAGCAGGAATTTATCGGAGGAGATATTTATATAGGCGGAGGAGAAACCATAGCTGTCAGATATATTGCAAAGGCGTTAAGCGAGTTACTTAACGCTTATCCTAATATACGCTATCATTTTATCAGCGGTGACGGTGATGATATTGCTGAACAGCTTGACAAGGGGTTGATTGATTTTGCCTTATTTGTCGGTCTTATTGATTTAAAAAAATATGACCATATAATCTTGCCGGCAACTGATACTTGGGGATTGCTTTTGAGAAATGACCATCCGTTAGCAGCGCATAATACCATAACTCCGAAAGACCTCCTTGGATTGCCTATTCTTCATTCCAGACAGGCATTTAGTCAAAATGAGCTGTCCGGATGGCTAGGTTATTCACCGGATAAGCTGAACATAGTAGGAACGCATAATTTGGTATATCATGAATCAATTATGGTAAAACAGGGTCTTTGA
>CAYUSE010000174.1:0-3595 GCA_964447095.1 uncultured Lachnospiraceae bacterium
CGCGGATAACCGTATGCTCAATGTCCTCCCCTATCTCGTTGTAGCCAGCGACGAGGGCGTATTTCTTGTAATTCCCGTGCGCGTATTTTGTCATTAAAAGCCTGTCACCGTCTGTCAGCGCGACAATCACCGAGGGCGCAATGTCGGGGTAAATCGTATGACCGCAGTTCGGGCAGACGAGCGCGCGCTCAGTTTCGCTTTTTGTTAGTTTTTCGGCACATTTTCCGCAAAATTTATGCTCGCTGTACCACCTGTAAAGCTGCTCGCCCGTTGCCGCCGCAAACGCCTTCCACATCGGCTGCGCCCAGCGCAAAACGGCAGTGTCCGTATATTTATAGTAATCGGTTTCGTCGGCGTTTTCCGCCATGAAATAATTTTTGTCGTCTATATTAAATAAAAACTGCGCATTTTCCGCATGTATCTCGCCGACCTTCGGCAGGTCTATTTGTCCGTCACGCTCGTGCATAAGAATAAGCTTGCCGTTGTAGGACAGTAAAATATCCTCGTCATTCGCGACAGGCTTCATGAACTCGTTGTGAAACGTATGCGGTTTTATGTCCTGTATCATGAAATCACTCCTAAAATAATTTTCCATTCCTTTATCAGCCTGTCAAGTGAATAGGCGGCGTTGGCAGGGCTTGTTGACGGCAGCTTTACCGCGTCAAAACCAGTATTACAGTATTTTTTATACATGTTATACGCCGCTGTACCGTTTGCAAACACGGCTTTAATATCCGCCGTTTTGAAAATTTCCGTAAAATCGTTCGGAACGGCATTTTTAATCGAGCTGTCCGACGAGCCTGTTATTTCGCAGCTTTTGATTGCGTCCCATACTGCAATATGATGAGATAACAAAAGCCGTTTTTTTTCGCCAATAGTTTCGGGACATTTTTCGTTAAACAGCGCCGATATTACTTTCCAAAACCTGTTTTGCGGGTGACCGTAGAAAAACTTCGCTTCGCGGGATTTTACTGAAGGAAAGCTGCCTAAAATTAAAATCCGCGAGTTTTCGTCAAATACGGGGTCAATATTATGAATTTCCATTTTGATTTACTCCTTTTGCATAGTATATCATAGTTTTTGTCTTTTCACAAGTATTACTCCCTGACGGACTGTCTTTTTTTCATTCGTTTCCAATTATAAAAACCGTATAAATCATTTATAAGAAACATCACGAAGCACATCACCATAGGGAAATAGGAAATATCCGAAATTGCCGCTAAAATCCAGAGAGCGATGAGCACAATATCATTTGCCGCATAAGCAAACGCGTATAAATTGCTTCTGAAAATGAGCAGATAGCATGCGGTAAAGCTTGTTGTTACGGAAATTGTGCTTAAAATTAAATTCGCAGTGTTGAAATATTTTAATATGAAATAAAATACAGCGGTTGTTATAATTGCCGTCAGAGGCAGAGCGGCAAAATGTATTTTCCCGAGCTTGTTTACACGAACCTCATTTTTCTTATACGGATTTTTTATCCACGTAACCGCCGCCGCTGCCGCGCTCGGAAGCGTCATACCTGCGTAAGTAATCATCTCGCCGAAATAGCGGTATCGGAAAGAAATCACAGAATATATAATACTGAAAACAATTGTTAAAATTTGCCCCAGCACATTCCCCTTTGCGATAAAAATAAGCGCCGTAACGCCGATAAGCGACGCGGCAAGAGTAAGAATATCGCCGTTTTTGAAAATCAAAAACGGCAAAGCTATCGCTAAAACCGACACGCCCCATAGTATTTTTTCAAATTTAGTCAGATTTTTTATCATTTTTATGTCCCCTTTCAACTAAAAAGGCACTTGCCCTGCATATCTTCAAAGACCTAACGATATGCGGCAAATGCCTGCGCGTTTCACTACCCGGTGGCAGATATTATTTATTTTTATTTAGTGTAGCATAAAATTATTTTGCTGTCAAGAGTGATTTTGACATTATTATTTCAAACGGGTCCTGCGCCGGCAGAAAACCGCCTATTGTTTTATATCCGAGACGCGTATAGAAATGCTGTGCCGATTCGTCTGACTGTGTTGATGTTAAAACATGATTGTAACCAAGATCTTTCATATCATTTTCCCAATGCTCAACCAATTGCTTACCGTATCCCTTGCCGCGGAAGTCTTCAAGCAAATACAGCATATTCATAAACGGCGTGTTGTCCCAGAATAAATTATATCTTAGCCAGCCGCAAAACTGTTTATTTTCAACGGCAATATATACGCGGTTTAAATTTATTGAATTTATCAGTTCCTCTTTTGAAATATGCTTGTCGTAAAGTAAAATTACATCCGTGTCACGTAAATTTGCATGCCGTATAGTCATATTTTTCTCCTAAAATAAATCTTTTTTCTTTTTAAAGTGTCTTTTTATAAGGATTGCAATAGACATCGCGATACATAAAGACATAAACGCAGGCACAATCCAGCGGTTCGGGGTTTGCTCCTCAGCGGATTTCATTTCCGTCCAAAGTGTCTGCATTTGTAAATTTGCCTCATCTGATAAATTTTTAAATACGGTTGTTTTTGTGTTTAGAAATTCATCATCGGGGTATGAAAATCCATCATTTTTTATTTCATCGTCAAGCTTTTCGTATGCGCCTGAATTAGGCGTGGCATATCCGATAAATTCCGTTGTCGCATAAGCAATATCCGGCTCGCACATAAAATTTATATACATCTCGGCGGCTTCCTTATTAGGCGAGCCTTTCGGAATGCATATCGCGTCAACAAACAAATTCGTTCCGCTTTCGGGTATAACAAAAGACAAGTCCTCATACTCGTTAAGCAAGGTAAGAGCATCACCGGCATAATACGGAGCGACAAGCGCTTCGCCCGCGCCCATTTTATCAAAAATCTCGTCCATAACATACGCCTGAACAAATTTTTTCTGCTGTTTCAGCAAATCTGCCGCTTTTTGAAGCTCTTCGGGTTTTTCGGTATTTAATGAATAACCGAGCATTGTCTCCGCAATTGCAAACGCGTCGCGCGGATTGTCGAACATCAGGATATTGTTGGCATAATCTTCATTCCACAGAATGTCCCAATCTATATCGGTTTCGTCAACAAGTGCGCTGTTGTATATAATTCCGACCGTTCCCCATGTGTACGGCACGGAATATTCGGATTTCGGGTCATATTCAGAGGTTTTAAATTTGTCCATAATGTATTTAAAATTTGGAATTTTTTCCAAATCGAGAGGCTCCAGCATATCCTCTTTTATCATTCGGGAAATCATGTAATCAGACGGAATTATTATATCATAGCTTGAACCGCCGTTTTTTAATTTTGCGTAAAGCTCTTCATTTGTGGCAAAGTTCGTGTAATTTACTTTTATTCCCGTGAGCTTCGTAAATTCGGCGTTTACATCAATAGTTCCTTCCTCGCTGCCGTCCGAGATATACTCGCCCCAATTATAGACATTTATTTGTATGTTATCTCCCTTAAATTTCTCATAATATGCTTTGTCGCTTATATTGAGCGTCTGAATTTCCGTTTCTTCCGTAATTTCCTCTGTGTCGTTAATGTGAGCGCAGCCTGCCAATAAAAGACAGAGGGATAGTAAAAGCAAATGCTTTTTCATATTTTAACCCCCCTTT
>CAYUSE010000175.1:0-3577 GCA_964447095.1 uncultured Lachnospiraceae bacterium
GTTACGCAAACGGCGGAGGTCGAAGTAAAAAGCGCGGTTATAAAAGGCGTTGAAGTCCTGTCTCTTGCGGAAACAGGAAGCATAAGCAAAAGCGCGCCGATTAAAATTGCCAGTAAAAACACAAGGGCTATCCTTCGCGAAGGATTAAGCCTTCTTTTCAGCGGCATAAATTTTCCGATTATATTTTGTACAGCATTCATTTTTATCACCTGATTACAGGCTTGCAAACCCAGCAAGCCTTATGATTTTTTCCATGTTATCGGAGCAAACAGCATCAAAATCGGATAAAGCTCCAAGCGTCCTGCTAACATATTAAACGAAAGAACAATTTTAGACAGAGCCGAATAGCCCGAAAAATTACCTGACGGACCTACCGCGCCAAGTCCCGGACCAACATTGTTAAGCGTGGCTGCGACAGATGTGACTGAGGTTGTTATGTCAAACTTATCAAGCGCTATAATAAGCACGGATATCACAAAAACAAACATATATACCGAAAAATACGCCCCAACGCCTCTTATTGTTTCTTTATCGGCAGATTTTCCGTCCACCTTTATCGCCATTACGCTTTTAGGGCTTATTGCCCTTTTAACCTCGCGTATTGCGGTTTTGGCAAGAATTGAAACTCTGACGACCTTAATTCCTCCTCCCTTCGAGCTTGCGGACGAGCCTATAAACATAAGTATTACGAGAATAACCTGCGAAAACACCGGCCATGTATTAAAATCAGCCGTGGCATATCCCGTAGTCGTAATAATTGACGAAACCTGAAAAAACGAATATCGGAAGCTTTCTCCAAATCCGTTGTATAATTTTAATATATCCAGCGCAACAAGCAATGTCGCGGAAAATATAATCGCGAGATATGTCCAAAGCTCATTATTTCCCTTTATTTGAGAAAATTTCCTCATAATAAGAAGAAAATAGATGTTAAAATTTATTCCGAAGAGCACCATGAATATGCCGATTACATAATCAATATAAACACTGTTATAATAACCTATGCTCGTATTTTTCACGCCGAATCCGCCGGTTCCGGCTGTGCCGAAGGTATGCACAAGACTGTCAAATACGCTCATTCCTCCAAAAAGCAGCAGAAGAAACTCCAAAAGCGTAAGCGCGAGATAGATTAAATACAAAATCCTCAGCGTAAACTGCCATTTGCTCACAAGCTTGCCTACTGTCGGGCCCGGCATTTCAGCGCGCATAATGTGCGTTGTCCTGTCGCCCTTTTTTGAAAAAATCATGAGCGCAAACACAAGCACTCCCATACCGCCAATCCAGTGCGTAAAGCTTCGCCAGAAAAGCAGGCTCTTGCTCATAGCCTCAACATTTGTAAGAATTGTCGATCCTGTTGTTGTAAATCCCGAAACAGTCTCAAAAAAGCAATCAATAAAATTCGGTATCTGACGCGACAGAAAAAACGGAAGTCCTCCGATAGCCGAGAATAAAATCCACGAGCCCGCCACTATCAAAAGTCCTTCACGCGCAAAAAATTCATGCTTTTTCGGCGAGAAAAATCCTGGGATTCCCGCAATCATAAAGCATGCCATTGTTATGAGAAACGCCGTATGACAGCCGTCGCGGTAAATAAACGATACCGCAAGCGGCAAAATAAGCAATGCCGCTCCGACAAGCATAATTTTTCCCATAACATAAAATACCATTTTGTAATTCATATCGGTTTCCTCTTTTTAAGCAAGTATATCTGTAATCTTCCTGATCTGAAGCGTTGTAACAATAATAAGTGTATCGCCCGGCTCAATTGTACTGTTTCCATCAGGAATAAACGGCTTGCCGCCGTGTACAATAGATGCTATCAGTATATTTTTCTTGAATTTCAGATTTTTTAGCGGAATTGAGGTAAGTCTTGGTTCATCGGCAACTTTAAATTCAATTGCCTCAGCCTTGTTTTCAACAATTCTGTAAAGAGAACTTATTTCCGTATCTCCTGTGTTTCCCATAGCCCGGACATATCCCAAAATCAAATTAGCCGTTATATTTTTCGGAGTAACAATACAGTCAATGCCGATACTGTCAAGCATTTGAGCGAATGCAAGCCGATTGATTTTCGTTACAACCTTATCTACATTACGGGTTTTAGCATACAATGAAATTATAATATTCTCTTCATCTATCCCTGTCAGCGTAACAAATGCGTCAACGCTGTCTATTCCCTCTTCCGTCAGCGTATCCTTATCCGTACCGTCACCGTGAATAATTGAAGCTTTCGGCAAAAGCTCTGAGAGCGTATCGCATTTTTCCCTGTTATTTTCTATTATTTTAACTCTCATACCTGTTTCTATAAGCTGACGCGCAAGATAATACGATATGCGTCCGCCTCCTATAAGCATTGCTGTTTTTAGCTTCTGATTGTCAATGCCGATATCATGCATGAATTTTGCAATATCCCTGTGCGTTGCGGTTACGTGGATTTTATCGCCTGATTGCAGCACAAAATCTCCGTTTGGAATTATAACATCCTTATCTCTCTGAACAGCGCAGACAAGCACCTTAACTCTGTATTTTGAGTATATTTCATGAAGTGCTTTTCCGATAAGCACGCTGTTTTTGTCTATTTTTATTTCAGCAAGCTCAATCCTGCCCTTTGCAAAGGTTTCCGTTTTGATTGCCGCGGGGAAACGCAGCATTCTTGAAATTTCATCAGCCGCAAAAAATTCAGGATTTACAATCATGTTTATTCCGAGCTCATCTCGTATAAATGAAATCTGCTTATAATATTCAGGATTTCGCATACGCGCCACGCAGCGTTTTGCGCCCATTCTTTTAGCTATTACACAGCAAAGCACATTAAATTCATCACTTTGCGTCACCGCTATTATAAGATTTGCCTTTTTAACTCCTGCTTCTTTTAAAACCTCAATATCCGTTCCGCTTCCGACTATTCCCATTACGTCATAGTCCTCCTGAACGTATTCTATTATTGAGCTTTTCGTATCAATTAAAACAACATCATGTCCTTCGGCGTCAAGATATTCAACAAGCGTTCTGCCGACCTTTCCGCCGCCGATTATGATAATATTCATTTTTTAATTCCCCTCGTGTCTTTTTTCACGCGTCATAAGCGATAATACCGCCTCGCGCGCATTTTTATTTTCAAATAATATTTTATATGCCTCCTCTGTTATCGGCATACTTATATTATATTTTTTACTCAATTTATATACAGCCGTTGCTGTATTCACACCTTCAACTACCGCATGAACCGTATCAAGCGTTCCCTGCAAGGTCATGCCCTGACCGATAAGCGTTCCCGCACGGTGATTGCGCGAATGAACACTCGTGCAGGTGACGATTAAATCGCCCACGCCCGAAAGTCCCATAAAGGTTTCCTGCTTCGCTCCCATTGCCGTTCCAAGTCTTGCAATTTCAGCAAGTCCGCGCGTCATAAGCGCCGCCTTTGTATTGTCGCCGTAGCCCAAGCCGTCCGAAATTCCCGCGCAAAGCGCGATTACGTTTTTAAGCGCGCCGCCAAGCTCAACTCCGATTACATCCTCTGAAGTATAAACTCTGAACATATCGCTCATGAAAATATCCTGTATGAATTTCGCCGTTT
>CAYUSE010000176.1:0-3555 GCA_964447095.1 uncultured Lachnospiraceae bacterium
AAATGACATATTATTAAAATGCCTCATCATCTGATTATGTAATACCGAATTCGGGTACAAAGCTGCTTACAAACGACGATATCAAGGGTTTGTCGAAGGAACAGCTTGCAATTGCAAGAAATGAGATTTATGCGCGTCATGGACGTAAATTCCAAATGGCTGAATACAGAAATTATTTCTCAAAGAAATCATGGTATAAGGAAAATCCGAACTATAATTATTCAAATGAAAACAGTAATTTGAATGATATAGAGTCTAAAAACGTGGTATTCCTGCTTTCAGCGGAAAGCAGACGATAATGTCCCTCTTTTCTTTTTAAGAATTATATAAAAAAGCAAGAAATCGGCTGTTTACGGTCGGTTTCTTGCTTTTTGTTTTGGTTTATTTTTTTACGTCGCCTCTGCTCTCAACAAGACGAAATCCTGCTGATTTCACGCGGCTTTCAAGGCAAGACCGGCATTCTGCCGATTCTTCGCCTGTACATATTTTATTGTCGTATAATTCATAAAGCTTTCTTACTTTAACAGGCGATAAATTCGGCATAACGACATTTGCGCCTGCTTTTAAGCCCATTTCCCGACCCTGCGGATGAATTGTGCCCAGAGCAGTTGTAGCAGGAATAAGCGAGTATGGGAATAGCAGTCTCAGTATCGCGATTAAATTCAGGCATTTTATCAGACTGCCTTTTTCCTTATCGCTAAACGGCGTGTCCGCATGCGGTAAAAACGGACCTATACCTATCATATCGGGCTGAAGCTTCTGCAAAAACCGCAAATCGCTTACAAGATTTTTCGTTGTTTGATACGGCGAGCCTACCATGAAGCCCGAGCCTACCTGATAGCCTATTTCTTTTAAATCAAAAAGGCATTTTTTACGGTTTTCAAGGCTCATGCAGTTGGGGTGAAGCTTTTTATAATGCGCGTCATCGGCTGTTTCGTGACGCAGAAGGTATCTGTCTGCGCCAGCGTCAAAAAACTTTTGATAGCTTTCACGGCTTTTTTCACCTATGGAAAGCGTAACGGCGCAGTCGGGATATTTTTCCTTTAAAGAGCTTACGATTTTACAAATATCGCTGTCGGAATAGCTTAAATCCTCGCCGCCCTGCAAAACAAAGGTGCGAAATCCAAGCTCATAACCGCTTTTTGCGCATTCCATAATATCACTAAAAGTCAATCTGTAACGGGATGCATTTTTATTTCCTGCGCGTATTCCGCAGTAATAACAGTTATTTTTGCAGTAATTCGTAAATTCAATCAGCCCTCGGGTGTAAACGTCAATGCCATAGTATTCCTTTCGGCGTTTTAAGGCATGCTCATATAATAAATCCCTGTCGATTTCGCATTCGCATTCGATAAGGCGGATAAGCAAATCGCCGGACAAATCCTTGTTGTTGTACAATTCTTCAATAATTTCTTTCATAGATTAGCACCTCAAATATATGATATACCATATTTTTATAAAAAGCAAGGCAATTTGCAAATTTAAGCAGTTTTGCTATTGCAAATTATGGAAAAGTCATGTATAATAGATATAATATGGGTTTTTTGTACCATAAGTTAAGGAGAATGATATGTTAAATCTGATGAATATTCTAATAAACATCCCTGTAACGCTTGTTGCGCTGTCGGGACATGAATTGGCGCATGGCTGGGTTTCAGAAAAACTCGGCGACCCGACGCCGCGTCAGCAGGGCAGAATGACGCTTAATCCGCTTGCGCATCTTGATGTTGTAGGAACGCTGTTAATGATTTTTACGGGCTTTGGCTGGGCAAAGCCGGTTATGGTAAATCCTATGTACTATAAGGACAGGAAAAAGGGCATGGCTCTTACGGCGGCTGCAGGTCCTGCGGCAAATCTTATCATGGCGTTTTTAATGCTTTTGATATTAACCGTTTTGCAGATAATCTTTTTTAAGCTGAGAATAACAATGCCGCAGATTATTGCGCAGATAGCGTACTTGTTCATAATAAGAAATCTGTGCTTTATGGTGTTCAATATCATACCTATTCCGCCGCTTGACGGCTCGAAAATTCTCGGTATGTTTTTGCCGAACCACGCGTATTACACAATGCTTCGCTACGAAAGATACTGTATGATATTGCTTATGATACTATCTCTTACGGGAGTATTCGGCAGTATTATCGGCACGGGTGTTGATATAGCGCTTAACGGCTTACTTAAGTTAATTTCGCCTATTGTGAATTTGGCGTTATAGGAGAAAATATGGAACTTTTAACATATAAGCTTGAAGCTTTTGAGGGTCCGCTTGATTTGCTGCTTGCGCTTATTAAGAAAAACAAAGTCAGTATTTACGATATACCGATAGTTGAGATAACGGAGCAATATCTTGAGGCGATTGAGGGCATAGATGAAAATGAAATTGAAAACACGAGTGAGTTTCTTGTGATGGCGGCAAATTTGCTTTATATAAAATCGAAAATGCTTCTGCCAAAAGACGAGGAGGACGAAGACGAGGAAGACCCGAGAGAGGAGCTTGCGCGCCGCCTTGCTGAATATCAGAAATTCAAGGAAGCGTCGCAGGAGCTTAGGAAATCGGAATTTTCTTCAAAATATATGATATTCAGAGAGGAAGAAAAAATCAATTTCCCAATTCCTGAATATAACCGCGACCACACTATTGTGGAATTAACGGATGCGTTCAACAGTATTTTGGCGCGTAAAATCCGAAAAGAAAAGCCTACAAAGCGTGCATTTTCGGGTATTGTCGGACGCGAGAAGGTGTCGGTAGACGACATGGTTGAAAAGATTTGTAAGCGTCTTAAAAGGAACAGAAAAGTTGGATTTAAAACTTTGTTTCGCGAGGAGGACAGCAAGCCCGAAATGATTGCCACATTTCTGGCAGTGCTTGAAATGATTAAAATGAGCCGTCTGTTCGCTGAGTACAGCGAATCAACAAGAGATTTTATACTAACTACCAAGGGTGATAAAAATGAATGATATAAAATATGCCATTGAGGGCATTTTGTTTGCGGCAGGCGAACCTGTTTCGGCGGCAAAGCTCGCAATTGCGCTTGATACGGATATTGAAAGCGTGACGAAGGCTGTTGAGGTGTTAAAGTCAGAATATAACACTGAGCATAGGGGATTTAGCATAATCGATATAAATGAGGGGTATCAAATTTGCTCGCGTCCTGAATATTATCGGTACATACAGGAAATATTAGGAGAAAAGAGAAATCAGCCTCTTTCAAACGCGGCTATGGAGGCGCTTGCGATTATTGCGTACAAGCAGCCGATAACGAAGGGTCAGATTGAGCATATACGCGGCGTAAATTCAGACGGCTGCGTAAATCGTCTTTATGAACGCGGATTGATTGACGAGCATGGCAGACTTGACGCTCCGGGACGTCCGATTTTATATGTTACGACCGATACATTTTTGAGATGCTTCGGTTTAAAATCACCGCAGGATTTACCGCCTATTGATTTTAAACAGCTTAAAATCGAGGACGAATACGCCGAAAGCATGGAAGAGCAGCCAAAGGAACAAACTGATAAAGAGGGACAAGCCGAAACGGAATAGAGGGGAAAATT
>CAYUSE010000177.1:0-3554 GCA_964447095.1 uncultured Lachnospiraceae bacterium
GTCGGTGTACAATACACAGCCAAGCTTACCGCCCGGTTCAGCGTTTTCGCCGTTGTCGTCCATAAGTCTGAAGCCTGGGTCGAACATAACAAATCCATCCTTGTAATAGTCGATTTCTACCTGACCGTCCTTAAAACGAACGTCCGTTACGACAACAGCGCCGTTGTTGTTTATTTCGTATCTCTTCGGATAATTTCCGACAGGAAGTACAATATCGCCGCAGTCGCCGTGGTCCTCAAACTTCACGGGAACAAGCTTAAGCTTTTTCGTATCCTTATTCGCCTTCATAAATTCAATCGCATTTTTTGAAGAACCGCTTACGCCGCCGCACAAATCCGTATTTAACACATCAAGACAGGTTCCGTTTTCGTCAAACAATGCCATCAGGTCTATTCTTAAAGCAGCTTCGGGGTCTGAGCCTTCCTCTGTTGAAACAACAAGCTGATTGCCAAACGGCGAGAATACAACCTTTTCAAGAGTACTGCCGTCAACCCAGGGAAGTTTTGCGTTTAAGTCCTTTGTAACAGAATTAACCTTCACCTGCGACTTGTCAACATCCGCGCTGACATACCATAATGATGCCTTATCCTCGTCGGAAATATCAACCGTGGTATCGCCCATCTTAAATAGCCTTGAATAAGCCGAGTTCTCCCAATCGAAGTTGTCGTCTACAAGCTCGCCGAAAATCTCAACTTTAAAGCTGTCTGGAATATTAAGGCTTGCGATATTGTATTTTTCCGCCGCCTTATATGTGTAGTTATCAGCGAAATAGCCCTCTTGGGTATTATGATTGCTTTCAAAGCCTGCAAGCTGTCCGTTTATTACAACCTGAATATCCATCTGAGGATTTGGCGAGCCGTCGCTGAGCATATAGGTTCTTGTATTATCTCCCTCATAGAACGGTACGCTGTCCGATTTAATTGTGTAGAACACGTGGATAAAGTTATCGTCCGCCGCTATATTGTCAAGCGTAAGCGTATAACCGTCCTTTGAAAAGCTTTTGCCGATTTCCTCGTTATACAGCGAAAGCTCCTCCATACTTGTCAGCTCAACCGCCTTATCCGACTGAAAATATGAAATAACATTTCCGGCTGCGAACGCGGTGCTTATTCCCGCTACCGCAACACATGCGGCAACCGCGATTAAATGTCTTACATTTCTTTTTGTGGATTTTTTCATTTCCTTTGCCTCCATTCTCTCAATTATCCTATTCTCGAGAGCAGCGTCAGGCTCAATTTTTGCGAATATCTTTTCTAAATCGTTGTTAAGCATAATAGAACCCTCCTTCAAGTAAAATATCCTTTAGCTTTTTGCGTCCCCGTGACAGCCTTGACAATACAGCCGATAGCGAAATATTCATCATATCCGCAATTTCCTGCGCCTTATACCCTTGGTAATAATGCATATATATTATAACTCTGTATTTGGGAGGCAGTTCCAATACCTCTTCCATCAACCCTTTTTCCTCTTCGGTACTCATATACATAAGCACGTCCTCGTCATGGATTACATTCTTTTTCCATGAGGATTTTAATATATTTTTGCAGATATTAACTGAGGTTTTCATAAGATATGCCTTGGCGTGGTCTTCTCCTTCAAATTCCTTTTTATGTTCCATAAGCCGTATAAAGCTTTCCGCAACAGCTTCCTCTGCATCATCTTTGTTTTTGAGATATAAAAGACATACGCCGTAAACGGATTTTGAATGTTTTTCATACATATCGGAAAAATATTGTTTTTCGCTGTCGGTCATTTACCTTCGCTCCTCTCAATTGGTTTCATATTTGCAAATACACATATAATACAATTCAAAAACCCAAATTATTGCAAATAAAGAAAAAAAGCATCCGGGAACGATGCTTTTTTACTCAGCACAAAGCTATATAGGATAAAAGGGTTGATTTGATTTTGGTTTGATTATCCACATCCTTATTATAGCACAGTGTTCAAATTTTTACAAGTAGTTTTCAAAAAAAATTTAAAAATTTTTCAAATATTACTGCTTTATGTATTTTTAATTGCATTTTCTTTTATTATTTGATTTGAATTTATTTATGGCTTATTTTTTCTCTAACCGACGACACAAACTGTGTGCGCGTTTCCTTGTTTAAAATAAACAGGAAGTTGAAAATAAGTCCCAAAACGGCCGTTACGGCAATGGCAAGCAATAAATATTTCCATGAAAGCCATGGCATTGAACGCTTAACTATCATTGATATGGCGCTTATCGCCGCTACAGACACGATTGATTTTACAACCTCCTTAAAAAATGTAAAGCGTCCGCAGCCTAAATAAATCGCGCCGTAAGGCACAGTATATAGTAAATCCCTCATCATTATCATAATTGAGCTTACTCCCGCAACGGCAAACAAGCCTAAATTTGTTGTTTTAAGAAGAATAAACACAACTATTACATTTAAAAACCCCGTAATTGACACAAGCAGCGAGCTTATTTTTATTTTGTTTATAATCGTAAACACGTTGCCTATTATAGAAACCTGCCCTATTATCGCCCACGGCAGCACGGTTATAATCGCCAAAAGATGTATGTACGATGAATTCTGACCCGGAAGCCACAGCGCGAAAATATTGCCGCCCATGCCTATTAAAATTCCTATCGGGATATTTATAAGCAAGCCTATTATACTCATGGAATATTTAATGTCCTTAACCATTTCGGAGATTTGGTCATGCGCATAAAGCTCGGTAAGATTTGGAAGAAAAGTTCCTATCATTGTATTTAAAATATTGCTTATCATATTCGGGATAGTTTTTGCAATAGCAAGCACGCCCATTGCTTCCTCGCCTATAAGCAAATTCGAGACAAGCAAATCGAGACCCTCCGATAAAATAAGCCCGAGCCTTGAAACGCTGTTCCAAATTCCCGAAAATATAAGCTGTTTTACTTTTACAAAGCTGAATTTTTTCACGCTTATTTTTAAATCGGGAATCAGCTTATTTTTAAAATGTATATTGCAAAGCTGCGTAAAAATCGTAACAATAAGCATTACAACCGCGGTATATGCAACATAAGGTCTGAAGCTCTTGAAAAGCGCGAGCAAAAGCACGGCTCTTAGCAAATATCCCGCTATGTTTATAAGCGATGATATATAAAGCTTATTTTTAATATAATACGAAACGCTTAAATTTGTCGTCAAAATTCCCACAAGAAAATTTATACAGGTAAAGCCGAGCAGGAATTTAACATCAAGAACAATATCCTCGCTTATATTTACAAAATGCTGCAAATTCATCACAATTACAGCAAATACAGGCAGGAAAACAGCGCTTAAAATCAAATTTGAAAAAAATGTCGAACTGAAATATCCGCTCGCTTCCTCCGGCTCTCCTCTGAAATACGATACGGAAATAAAACGGCTTGACATACAATTCAGCGCGACCGTTATAACCGAAAAATAAGATAAAAAGGTATTTGACATAAGAATAAAGCCGTTTGCCTCTTTACCTACATTTTCAACTATGTATGGCGTAAGAAAGAAGTTTATTGCGGCCGATACAAAAAGCGCAACAAAACTTGCAGCTATATTTATATA
>CAYUSE010000178.1:0-3503 GCA_964447095.1 uncultured Lachnospiraceae bacterium
TGCGGCAATAAAATCAACATCTTGCTCAATTCCAAACATTATATCGTCAATGTCCTTTTGGCTCATGTACGGCATAGAAAGTGAAACATTCGGAACATTTACACCTTTTTTATCTGATATTACACCGCCGTTTTTAACCTCGCAGACTATTTTTCCGCTTTTAACACTCATTACCTCCATATCGATAAGTCCGTCGTCAATCAATATATGGTTTCCTGCCCTTACATCCTGCGGCAATTCAGAATAAGTAATTGAAACACGTGTTTCGTCCCCCTCGACATCATCCGTACAAAGCGTAAATTTTTGACCTTCCTTCAGCTCAATGCTGCCGTTCTTAAAATCCTTAATTCTGATTTCGGGTCCTTTTGTATCTAATAAAATAGCTACAGGAGCGTCAAGTTCCTCGCGTATTTTCTTAATTAAATTGATTTTTTTCAGAGCTTCCTCATGAGTTCCATGCGAAAAATTTATTCTCGCTACATCCATTCCTGCCAAAACAAGGTCACGAAGCACGTCCTCGCTTTCCGTTGCGGGTCCCATTGTACAAATAATCTTGGTTTTTCTCATATCCTTCTCTCCCTCCGTTTTAATTCATAAAATATTTAAAAAGGGATGTTCTCCAACATCCCCAAATTTATTATATTGACAACTTCTTTGCCAAATCAACAAGCTGCTGAGGAAGCTCCTTTGTCATTGCAAGACCTTCGTCAATATCCACATCAACAATCTTATGGTCTCTCATGCAGACAATTCTGTTCTGCTTTCCTTCAAGAAGCAGTTCAACGGCTCTGCCGCCCATTTCACTTGCAATAACTCTATCGCGGACAGTCGGGCTGCCGCCTCTCTGAACGTGACCGAGAATTGTTGCTCTTGATTCAATACCTGTCTTTTCTTCAATTTCCTTTGCCATTTCAATAACGCCGCCGATGCCTTCGGCAACAACAACGATTGAGTGCTTTTTTCCTCTCGCCTTACTTTCAAGTATCGGGCGAAGAACATCCTCATCAAAATTCCATTCTTTCTCGGGAATAAGCACAACCTCCGCTCCGCAGGCAATACCTGCCTGAATAGCAATATATCCTGCCGCACGTCCCATAACCTCTATAATAGAACAGCGTTCATGGCTCTGCGCCGTATCTCTGATTTTATCAACCGCATCCTTAACTGTATTAAGACATGTATCATATCCTACAGTGTACTCACTGCAGCTTATATCATTATCAATTGTACCCGGCAAAGCTATGGTAGGAAGTCCTCTTTTACAAAGGTCACGGGCTCCTTTAAAAGAGCCGTCTCCGCCTATTACTACAAGTCCGTCAAGACCAAATACCTTTGCAATTTCAACAGCCTTGTCTACCCCCTCTTTGGTCTTAAATTCAAGACAACGCGCCGTCTGCAAAATAGTACCGCCCTTTTGGAGCGTTTCCGAAACGGAACGCGGACCCATTTCAACCATTTCGCCGTTTATAAGACCGTTATAACCTCTGCGTATGCCCATTACCTTTAATCTGTAATAGTTACCTACTCTTACAACCGCGCGAATTGCCGCGTTCATTCCCGGCGCATCCCCTCCGCTCGTCAACACTCCTATTGTTCTTATATTCTTATTTTCCATAGTCTGTACCTCCCCGCACTATTTAAAATTCATTTTCAAAAATCAAATCCTGAGCAATATTAAGCTCTGTCTGAGGCACAAGCACCTCAAAACAACCGTTGTCGGTATCACACTCAACATTTCTAAGCCTTGAAATGATTTGATTATTCGTAAAAATCTGCATAAGCTCGTGAGCACGCTGCTCGGTTTGCGATATATATACCACTGTCCACATAAAATATACCTCGTCAGTCAGTCATGATTTTGCCGTGTTTTGTATAAACCTCGGCTTTTCCTTTGATTTTAATCGCGGTTGTTACCTCTGTGAACTGCGCTATGAACAATTCGCCCTCATCAAGCTTTTCCGTATGATGAAATTTTGTATCTTTGCCGCTTGTCAGTCCGATGATATTTACACCGTTTTCAAGAGCCTTTACGGCAATATAATCATTTCCTGTTAAAATTTCCATAATTACACCTTCTTTATCTATACTATCATACTATTTTTTTGCTGAAAATGCAAGAGTAAATTAACAGTAATTTATAAGCTGTCATAATCTATGTTTTGGTTATTTTTACTACTTTATTCTGACATTTTCCTCTCCGAATGCTTTTTTCACTTCTTCAAGCGACGACGCAGTATTATTAAACCACAGTCTTCTGGGCGCCATCGACATCTTTTTGGTATCTTCAAAAAACAGACAAACAGGCATACTGCCTTGATACGGAGCAAGATTTTCGCTTACTTTTTCAAGATTTTCATCTGTCTTTGAAGTGAGCTTAATATAAAGCCGTTTTATATCTGTATGATTTGCCAAAGCCTCGTCTATAAGCTCGACGCTTTCAGCCAGCAGCTTCGGTTCTTCGTCCTCACGGATTGAAACTCTTCCGCGTACTGCAACTATATTATCTTCCTGTAATTTTGCAGAATACTCAGACAATACCTTTGGAAAGACAATACATTCAACGCTTCCGTAAGCATCCTCAAGATTAACAAAAGCCATCTGCGCATTGGCGCGTGTAGTTTTATTCTTCCTTGATGCAATTGACGCGCATATCATAATCAGTTCACCGTCCTTCAAGCCGCCTTCAACAGCATGATAATTGCCGTCCTCGTCCCGTTCTATGCAGTCCTGAATGTCACGTATAGTATATTTTGTAAGCTTTTTAATCTTTTCTGTATATTCTTCCATCGGATGACCGGAAAAATACATTCCGATTGCATCCTTTTCTCTTTTTAAAAGCTCTCGTTTTTTTAGCTCTGGAATATCCGGAAAGTCCATCTCCGTATTTTCTTCAACAGTATCAAACAATGACATTTGTCCTGCTACATTGTCTCTTGCGTTTCTCGCTGTCCCCTCCAGAGCACGCTCATACACCGCAAGAAGCTGCGAGCGTTTTACGCTCAGGCTGTCAAACGCTCCGCAGGAAATCAATCCTTCAAGCGCGCGTTTGTTCATATCACCGCCTGCGGTTCTGTCAATAAAATCCGAAAAGCTTTTGAATTTTCCGTTTCTTTCTCTTTCCGATACAAGATTTAAAATCAAATTTTTTCCGACATTTTTTACTGCCGACAGTCCGAACCGTATGCCGCTGCCCTCAACGGTAAACGTATCCTCGCTCATGTTGACGTCAGGCGGCAAAAGCTTAATCCCCATTTCCGAGCACGATATAATATAATGATTTATTTTGCTGAGGTCGTCAACGCTTGAAATAAGCGCCGCCATATATTCAACCGGATAGAATTTTTTAAGATACGCTGTCTGATACGCGACAATAGCGTAAGCTGCCGCATGAGATTTATTAAACGCGTAATTTGCAAAGTCATTTATTTCATCAAAAATCGAAATCGACGTTTGTTCATAAAAACCGTATTTGATTAAACCCGCAATTTCACCGTCATAACTGC
>CAYUSE010000179.1:0-3502 GCA_964447095.1 uncultured Lachnospiraceae bacterium
ATAAAGGGACAAGATAAGAAGTTAATATAAAAAATAAACGGCGCATCTTACTATTTTTCAGAACTCGACGTACCATATGTACGCCGTCGCTCTTCAAAACAGCAACCTGCTTGTTTCTTTTTTATATTAAACCATTGAAAAAGGAGAAACACAATGCTTACACCACGGTTACAATGTATCGCCGACCATGCAAAGGGGAGGGTAATTGCCGATATTGGCACAGACCATGCATATATTCCGATAGAGCTTATTGAAAAAGGTATTGCTGATAAAGTAATTGCGGGCGACATAAAGGAAGGTCCGCTTGAAATTGCTGCGCAGAACATAAAAAATCACGGTCTGACCGGTAAAATTGAAACACGGCTCGGCGGCGGACTATCGGTGCTCGGGACATCAGAGGCGGACATGATTATAATCGCCGGTATGGGCGGCGAGATGATTGAAAAAATTCTGCGAGAGGACGAGGAAACCGCGCGCGCGGCGGATTTGATTTTGCAGCCTATGAACTCGCAGTATGAGCTTAGGAAATTCCTGTTGTCAAACGGTTATAAAATCCTTTACGAGGATATTGCGGTTGAGGGAACTAAGGTTTATAATATAATGGTTGTAAAAAGCGGAAAACAGGACGGCTTTAAAACAGATATTGAATATCACATTCCGAGATATTTAATAAACCACAAATATTTTAAAAAGCTGTATGAGAAAAAGCGCCGCGAATTTACGAAGGTCATATCGGGTCTTGAAAATTCAAAGGAACCCGATACCGAGAAATTAAACAGATATAAATTTTGGCTGAAGGAGCTTGAAAAATATGAAGGTTAAGGACGTTATTGAAAAAATAGAAAACGTTTGTCCCGAACGGCTCGCGTATTCGTGGGATAATGTCGGACTTTTGTGCGGCGACAGGGAAAAGACCGTAAAAACCGCACTTCTGACGCTTGACACGAATGTGTCGGTAGTAAAGGAAGCGATAGACGCGGGAGCGGACATGATTGTTTCGCATCACCCGATATTGCTTGGCGGAATAAAGCGGATTGATTATTCCGAGCCGACAGGAGAAATGCTGAAACTGCTGATTGAAAATAATATCGCGGTGTTTGCCGCGCACACGAATATGGACACGGTAAAAGGCGGAATAAATGACAGACTGGCGGAAATGTTTAGTATTCAAGATGTTAAGATTTTGGAACAGCATACGCCCGATATAACGGCGGGGCTCGGCAGATACGGTAAAATCAATCCCGTGACGCTCGGAGCTTTGGCAAAATCAGTAAGTGAAAAGCTCAATTCTCCGATAAGGGTATCGGGAGATTTGGAAAAAACCGTTTCAACGCTTGCCGTCGCGTCGGGGAGCTGCGCAGAGGTTATTCCTCTCGCCAAAAGCTTGGGCTGCGATGCGATTATAACGGGTGACATGAAATATCATAATACAATCGACAATGTGGAAAGCGGTATTGCCGTTATAGACGCAGGTCATTATCCGACCGAGATTTGCGTTACGGATATTTTTGAAAACATCTTAAAGGACAGCGGAATAAAAATCATTAAATCAAAAAATAAGGATATATTTCAATTTATATCCTGAAAAATATCGGAAAAATCTATAGATTTTTTCACACGTTTATTGTATAATGTTAGGTAACTACAATTTATAAGGAGAGAAAATAAATGAAACTGAGAAAAATATTATCGTTTGCAATATCGGCATGTATGCTGTCGGCATGTTTGGTTCCGATAGCGCATGCCGAAGAGCTTGTCGGAATAACATACGGCGAGAAGGACTTAAAGGCGGATAAGGAGAACGGAGTAATTATTGAAACAGAGGTTCCCGACGGCGACTATACCGTAACCGTAACCACGGGCGGAAAGACGGAAACGAACGCGAATATTTACATAAACGGCGGCGAAAGAGTAAGAGCGTACACGCTCGAAGCTGGCAAGACGCAGGAAAACGAACAGCCCGTTGTGCCGAAAGATGGAAAAATCACCGTTCAGGTAAAGGGCGAAAATCCGAACGTAACAGAAATCAAAATCGAACAGCTTGAAAACAGAACGGAAAAAGGCGAAAAGCCTACTATATATATTGCAGGCGACTCCACGGCGCAGACATATAATTATGAAAAGGTTTATCCGCAGACGGGCTGGGGTCAGGTGTTCGCGGATTATTTCACGGACGGCGTGATTGTCGAAAACCGCTCCATGGGCGGCAGAAGCTCAAAAAGCTATAACAACGACGGCAGACTTGACAGAATTTTAACCGAAATGCACCCGGGCGATTATGTGTTTATTCAGTTCGGAATTAACGACGGCGCGGAAAACAAGCCCGAACGCTACATAAGCGTTGAGGACTATAAGACGCTGATTAAGGATAAGTATATCGGCGAAGTTGTAAAGCGCGGTGGTATTCCCGTACTTATGACGGCAAGCGCGGCGGCATGGTGGGACGAGGAAAACGGTAATTTCAAGGAGTCCCGTCAGGACTACGCCGACCCCACAAGAGAGCTTGCAAAGGAAACAGGCGTTAAATTTATAGACGCAAACAGAATTATGACAGACGCGTGGAACAGTATGGATAAGGATGATGTGCTGTCGGGCTATTTTGTATGCGAACCGCTTGAAAGCAAGGCGTACCCGACAGGCACAAACGACACCACCCATCTAAAAGAAAAGGGTGCGAAAACAGTTGCAAGATTAATTGCAAAAGAAATACCTACTGTAGTTCCTGAACTTGGAAAGTATTTAAAAGGGATTGATTTAAAGAACGATATCTTTACTGATATTTCAGGACATTGGGCTGAATGGCGTATCAATAAATTAGTAGAAAATTATGTTATAGCAGGATCAGACGATGGAAAATATCGCCCTGATGACAGTGTTACACGTGCAGAATTTTTGAAATTAGCGATGGAAGCAGCGGGCATTCCGGGTCATGCATATCGCGAGGGCGAGTGCCTTGACGCGAAGAATGACGATTGGTATTGCTATTACTTGCAGAGCGCGCTGGATAAGGATTTAATTCCTATGGAAATGTTAAAAGGCTCGAATATGAAGACAACAAAAGTTCTTGCCGAAGCTACAGAGGAAAAGGAAGCCGTAACAATAGACTTAAATGTTTATCAGTCAGGTAAATTTAACGGCAATACGCCGATAACCCGTGAAGAAATGACGGCGATTGTATGGAATATTGCAGAATATGGAATGAATTATGATGAATATATAGAGAAGCGTAATGTAATTTTTGAAAAGGCAGATTATATAGATTATGAAGACGTGTCAGAACCATATAGAATGTATGTTGATAGAGCTTCAGATAGATATTTAATATCAGGAATGGGTGATGGTACATTCAGACCGAAAGATACAGTGACACGCGCTCAGGCAGCCACTGTGGCATATGCGCTCTTAAGACTTTTACAAGGAGCAGTATAAATTCATACAGCAAAGGAGAATACATATGAGATTAAAAAAAATAGCATTGGCAATAATTGTATCGTCCATGGCT
>CAYUSE010000180.1:0-3495 GCA_964447095.1 uncultured Lachnospiraceae bacterium
AATAGTAAGATGCGCCGTTTATTTTTTATATTAACTTCTTATCTTGTCCCTTTATACACTAACTTATTCACAGGTGTGGATAACTTTTATCCATTTAAAGAACCGCATAAACTCTGCTTTTTTACAATTTATTAACACACAATATTAAAAAACCATTGATAAAATTGTCAAAATATGTAAATTTTATATGTAAACCTGTTAAAAGAGCATAAAACCGTATTTTTTATAAAATTCACATTTATGTTTGTGTGTGGATAAATCCGTGGATAAAGTGGATAAATTTTTTGAAAAGCCCCTGTTTTTGGGTTATTTTTGATGAATAACTAATTTTTTCCGAGTGTTGATAATTTTTAACATACAAATTTTCGGTTTACATAATACGGAAAAAATATGTAACCCATGAATAATTTGGAATTTTTGGGGTAAATTATGGTTAAGCCTTCCCGTAAACGAGAAGGCTTAGCGATAACTATTTTATAATATCTGTTCCCATATACGGAACAAGCGCTTCGGGAACTGTAACTGTACCGTCATCATTCTGATAATTTTCAAGAATTGCGGCAACAGTTCTTCCGACGGCAAGTCCCGAACCATTCAGCGTATGCACAAACTGCGCTTTATCTTTCGGGTCATTTTTAAAGCGAATGTTAGCGCGTCTTGCCTGATAATCCTCAAAATTGGAGCAGGAGGATATTTCAACATATCTGCCGTAGCTGGGCATCCAAACCTCGATGTCATACGTTTTCGCTGATGAAAAACCAAGGTCGCCTGTAGACAGGCACACAACTCTGTAAGCAAGTCCAAGTCCCTGTAAGAGCTTTTCAGCGTCATTTGTCAGTTTTTCAAGCTCATCATAGCTTGTTTCTGGATTTGTGAATTTAACAAGCTCTACCTTGTTGAACTGATGCTGTCTTATAAGACCGCGCGTATCGCGTCCCGCGCTGCCAGCCTCAGCTCTGAAGCAAGCAGAATATGCGCAGTATTTAATCGGCAGCGTTTTGCCGTCAAGAATTTCGTCCCTGTGAAGATTTGTAACCGGAACCTCGGCTGTCGGAATAAGGAAATATCCGTTATTTGCAACTTTAAAAGCGTCCTCTTCAAATTTCGGAAGCTGTCCCGTACCCGTCATTGAAGCGCGGTTTACCATATATGGAGGCTGAATTTCAGTATAGCCCGACGCCGTATGAGTATTTAAAAAATACTGGATAACCGCTCTTTCAAGTCTTGCGCCAAGACCTCTGTAAACCGTAAAACGCGTTCCCGCAATTTTTACGCCTCTTTCAAAATCAAGAATATTAAGGTCTGTGCCTATATCCCAATGCGCCTTCGGCTCAAAATCAAATTTACGGGGTTCGCTCCATTTTCTAACCTCGCGGTTTTCCGTATCGTCCACGCCTATGGGGCAGTCGTCGTTCGGGATATTCGGAATACGGAGCATGAAATCTCTTAATTTTTCGTCAATATCGCGAACCTTTTCGTCGTCGGCTTTAATCTCGCTGCTCAACTCTTTCATTTCGGCAAAAATTTTATCAGTGTTTTCGCCGTTTTTCTTCATCTGCGGAATTTGCTTGCTGATTTCGTTCTGCTTAGCTTTCTTCTGTTCAACTTCCGTAAGCAGCTCTCTGCGCTTTTGGTCAAGCTCAATTGCAGGAATTATATCCAAATCATTATTTCGCTTTTTTAAAGCTTCTCTGATTTTATCAGGGTCTTGTCTTAAAATTTTAATATCTAACATAGTTTAAACATCCTTTCTTTATTGTATATTATTTTTTATGCTGTTATAAAGTATCTGTCCGTCCGACGACAAGGCAGAAGCGTCAATTTTATCAAGCGATTCCAAAGCCTTTGCGTCATTCCCGACACTCATATATCCGTACGCCTGCAAAAGCAAATCATTTTCTGCTATTTTATTTTCAAGCGATATTTTATCTGTTTTTAAATTATTTATTTCCTCATTCTTTGTTTGAAGCTTTTCCTCTAATGCAGTCTTTTCTTCCAATAAAACTCTGTTGTCCTCACTTAATACTGATACTCTCTCCGTAATGCCGCCCGAGGGCTGAGAGGTAGTTTGTATTTCCTCTGCCGGCTCGTCCATCTTAGGCTGATTTTTCTGCACGTTTGTCTGACCGAAAAACGCGATTATAATCAGCAAAATTGCTACTATAAATATAAGCGATGTGTAAAGAAAAAGCGATTTATTATCATTATTTTTTGCCATTTTTATATCCCTCTTTATCACTCATGTTTTGCTTTCAAAAGCGCTTCTTTTTCTTCCTCAAGAAGCTTTATTGAGCATTCTCCGTTTCTTACCTCGCGGACATAAGTATTACATGAATTATGACCGAAAAGCGATGTAAGAATAATGCCGTCAAAACTGCTGTCAAGCATTGCAAGCGCAAAGCTTAAATTACCTGTCACATCATCAAATGCGTCAAAATTTACTATTCCTATATTTTTAATTGAAATATGCGCCGCATTTTCGCATGATGTAAGTCTGCCAAGCGTTGCCGCGTCGGTAGCGGTGCTTATGGTTTTCGACAAATCATCAACCTTGTCATAGTAATCCTTTAATGCCGTAATAATATCGCCGTCGTCTGAATAATCAAATAATGTGTTAATTTTTGACATATTGATTAAATTCATTATAAAGCATACTATAATTAAAACAATTATAGCTGCTACCGCGATAAATAAAAATGCTGTATTATTAAGTTCCATTTTATCTGCCTCCGTTTATAAGATTTAAAATTCGCTCAAGGTCCTCATTGCCGTAATATTCAATTTCAATCTTTCCTTTTTTGCTTGTATGGGAAATTTTAACCTGTGTTCCCAAATCTGATGAAAGCTTCTTTTGAATATGCTCAAGCTCAATATCATACGCTGTTTTTTTCGGCTTTTTTTTCTTCGGTTTTATTTTTTGAAGCTGCTTTGCAAGCATTTCCGCCTGACGGACATTCAGATTTTCTTCCACTATCCTGTTTGAAAGCTCAAGCCGTAAATCATTATCGTCAACCGACAATATTGCTCTTGCATGACCGCTTGAAATTTTTCCTGACATTAAAAGCTCTTGTATCTGCTTTTCCAAATTCAAAAGACGCAGCGAATTTGCAACCGCGCTTCGGCTTTTTCCTATTTTTTGGCTTATAAGCTCCTGAGTCAGATTAAAGTCCTCCAAAAGCGATTTATATCCGAGCGCTTCTTCAATCGGGTTTAAATCCTCACGCTGTAAATTTTCAATAAGCGCAATTTCCGCAACCTGCTCGTCCGAATAATCTCTTACTACCGCAGGAAGCTCTTTAAGACCTGCTTTTTTTGCTCCTCTCCACCGTCTTTCACCGGCTACAATTTTATACATTCCGTTTTTTGATGGTGTTATAATAATCGGCTGTATAAGACCATGATTTTTTATCGACTCGGCAAGCGCTGAGATTTTTTCATCATCAAAGTAACGCCGCGGCTGTTTTTTATTTGGTTCAATCAATGACATTTTGATAT
>CAYUSE010000181.1:0-3486 GCA_964447095.1 uncultured Lachnospiraceae bacterium
TAAAGCCGAACCCTTCAAATTATGGCTTGCGCAGGTGGGAAAAGAACGCATAGACGAAACTATTGACCCCGAAATAACAATAGAGCGTGCTCTTGAAACATATTTGAAAAAGTGATATTCAAGAGAATGGATAAACCAGCGGTTGCAGGCAATTCAAGTTCGCAAGGAATTAACTGATGAATGGGATAATTGCGGTGTTAAAAAGGGTGTTGAATACGCTATTCTTACTGATGAAATCACAAAAGCGTGGTCGGGTATGACAACTCGCAAATATAAGAATTTAAAAGGCTTAACCAAAGAAAATTTGCGCGATAATATGAGTACGCTTGAATTAGTGCTGAATATGCTTGCAGAAGCTACTACCACCGAAATATCCAAACAAGAAACCCCATAAGATTTCGGTGAAAATATGAAAATAGCAAAAGAAGGCGGTTCAATAGCCGGTGATGCCCGCAAAGCTATTGAACAACGCACAGGCAAGTCTGTTATAACCTCAAAAAATGCAGTTGATTTTACAAATCTTATTGGAAATGTTATTCAGGGGATTGATACTTCCGAAGATGATGAAGATAAATAAATACAAAGGTGCAGATTTTAGCCTGCACCTTTTATTGCAGCTTAAAAACGCTCTAGATGCCCACATTATATATCCTGTTTTTTGAACTTTTCCGCTTTTTCTTTTAGATGGTTTTCCAACTCCTTAAACTCCTCACTGTTTCGCATAAAATTAAAATCGTCCCAGCGTTGCAATTTTCGGAGCGTTCTCGACGATTCGCTGTTGTCAACATGGCGTACTATACCGTCGTCTTTGAAAGTAAGACGGTCAAAAAATACAGATGTGTACGGTAAATTTTTCCCAATCTCTTCATCAAATTTATCGCCGTGCTTTGCGTATGCGCGCACAAGCGTTTCCTTTGCGCTGCAAACAAGCTCAGTGTCATGGCAGGTGTTTATAATTCTGTTGCACAAAGCGACCAATTCGCTGAAGTCCTCGTCTTTTTTCATGCAATAAAACAAGCTTCTCGCAAGACCGCTCATAAAGCTGTAATTCCTCGGAAATTCCGCAAGAGCCTTGCGCATCAGCGCGCATCTGCCCCAAACATCACCGCTTTTGCATAATGTACGGTATTCCTCCTCATACGCTTTTTCACGTTCATTAGTACCTGCAATCTCTATACCGAGCAACACATCTGCGCTTATTTCAAAAACAGTTACAAGTGATGGGATAAGCGTAATGTCAGGCATTGCCGTACCGTTTTCCCATTTTGATATTGCCTGCGGTGAAATGTTTAAATATTCCGCAAGCTGTTCCTGCGTTATTCCGTGTTCCTTGCGAAGTTTTTTGATTTTTAATCCAATATCCATAATTGTACTCCTTGTAAAAATTATTTAACAGCGCTGTTAGTGATTATATTTTAACATAAGAACGCGAAAAATGACATATTAAATATGGATAGTATAATATCAACCGTAAGTTGAATTTGAAAGCCTTGCATTATGAATAACCGTTTTGTCAGTGAAATATATGTTGATATTTTCTGTTTTTTTGTTTTTATTGACAATTTTAATCTCATAATGTATAATAAAAATATGAAATTTACATAAAGAGGGAGAGAGAATTATGGGATATTATTTTGATGACAGCCGCAGTATCAATGCTTATGAGGGCACGAATCCGCAGGCGATTATTTCATCACTCGCAAACCGCTACATGGGTCAGAATTTAAAGCATGGACTTTATTACCGCGCATATACCAATAACGGTATTGTCCGCACAACCGATTACAGATATTTGGTTGACTTTAATAAAATTTTCCCTGATGCAAAGGACAAGGACTGTGTCTGGGCGTTTGCCAAGAGCTACAGCGCGGGAAATTCAAGCGCGGGCTTCGACATCAACTGTTTTGGCCCAATGGTTATGTACGTAAACGGTGAAATTGTATATAAGTCAGATATTTTTAAGGAGCGTTATTCTGAAACAGCAACGAGAGTTTTTGTGGATTTTAAGCCGGGCTGGAATGATATTCGCATACAGTTTAAAAAGACGAAGGCAGGCTTTGGCGCGCAGTTCGGCACATGGATAGGAAAGTGGGATTATTATACGCTTATGCCGACTGCTGAGCGCGACGGTCAGGAAGGCTTTGTATTTACGGAGCTTGTTTCCGATGATTACGAGCCGGATTTTGAAATCGGTATGAGCGAAAATGATGTTGACGTAAAGCTTTATCCTGAGCTTAATTGGAGCAGCAGCGAAAAATCAAAGGGACAGCTTACGAGGATGTTCGGTACTCCCGAAGGAAAATACGCAATGGCTTGGACGAAGGGCTTCTTTAACAATATGGGTGTAAATTCATATAAGTTTACGCTTGACGCACGGTGCGAAACAATTGTATATATAGATAAGAAAGAAGCTTTTAAAACCAACGGCGGAAAGGAAAGCTTCAGCGTGGATTTGCCGTTCGGTGAGCATGATATATTTGTAAAATCAATCTGCGGAGGCGATTGGGGATTTAATTTAAGCTGTGACGGCATTCCGTTTGAAAGTGCGGCAAGAGTTAAAGGAGCTCCCGATGAATGGATGTATATAGGTCCGTTTGACGCTGATTTTGAATTTCCGTTTGACAGGGCGTGCGACATGCTTCACGTTGTCGGAGAACCTAAAACATATTGGCGGCTTGACGCTCCCGATACATTTGTAAGACCATATAATGAGAATACGCTGTTCGGACGCTGGAATTATCCTTTGGGCGTTACGATTTACGGCTTGCTTCATACGGCGCTTCTGATTGGCTCTGAGGATATTCAGCAGTACATAAAAGACCATATTCAACTTTGCTGTGATACGCTTGAATACGCCCTGTGGGATAAGGAGCAGTATGGCGGCGCGACGTCAATCCACAACCTGCTGACGAGTATCGACAGCCTTGACGACTGCGGCTCGTTTGCTTCGACAATGCTTGAGGTACATAAATATCTCGGAATTGACGGCGTTAAAGAGGCGGCGGATTATGTGGGCGACTATATTTATAATCATCAGTCGCGCCTTGAGGACGGAACATTTTTCCGCAAGGATATGATGCACCACTTTCACAATCAGACAATGTGGGCGGATGATTTATATATGAGCGTGCCGTTCCTTGTAAGATATTATGAGTTTACGGGCGACCAGAAATATATTGACGATGCGGCAAATCAGTTCTTCGGATTTAAAAAGAGACTATTCATGTCCGAGGAAAACATAATGTCGCACGTGTATGACTTCAAATACGACACCAAAACAAATGTGCCGTGGGGACGCGGCAACGGCTGGGTTGTGTTCTCCATGACCGAGCTGCTTGAAAAACTTCCCGAAAATCACGCGCGGCGCGGCGAGCTTATCGAGTTTTTAAACACGCTCTGCGAGGGATATTTAAAGCTTCAGGACGAAAAAGGAATGTGGCATCAGGTCTTGAACGATTGGGACTCCTATCCCGAAACCTCCTGCAC
>CAYUSE010000182.1:0-3478 GCA_964447095.1 uncultured Lachnospiraceae bacterium
AGGTAACTCAACGAACCCGACTCGCTTCCAGCACCCCGTTGCAGGTACATACAAGAAGGAATGTATCGAACAGGGTAAAAAGTATTTCTCGGTTGCATCAGGCGGCGGTACAGGCAGAACGCTTCACCCCGACAACATGGCGGCAGGTCCTGCGTCTTACGGCATGACCGACACAATGGGCAGAATGCACTCGGACGCGCAGTTCGCAGGTTCGTCGTCAGTTCCTGCTCACGTTGAAATGATGGGACTTATCGGCATGGGCAACAACCCAATGGTAGGCGCTACCGTTGCGGTTGCAGTTGCTGTAGAGGAAGCAATGAATAAGTAAGTTTTACAATATAAAAAAAGCTGCTCCGGCAGCTTTTTTGTTTTACTCATTATCCTCAAAAAACTTTTCTAAAATGCTTATAACAATATTATTAAAGCTTGTATCATATTCCAACGCCAATTTGCTGATTTTTTCAGATAATTCATTTTTAATATATAATGTTTTATAACTTGCTTCCACTTTCTTTTTTGTGGGCTTGGGTTTAAAATCCATAATATAACACCTCATATATATTATAGTATAAAACATATTTTTAAAATATATTAGAATTTTCTATTGTATTTTTAAAATAGGTATAGTATAATATTTTGTGAAATGGAGTGATTTTATGAAATTAAAACTTGAATTGATAGCAAAAGTAACAGCAGACTATATAAACAGCCGTCTGCAAATGCTTGATTTTGATGTAAATGAGCTTGCCGATACAATGGCAATAAAAGCGCTATCGGAAATTCAGGAAATTGTGCAAAATAACGAGCTTTCGGATTTTGACGCTATGGAACAGATTGTTTGTGTGTTTGAAAAATATAAAATCAGCGCGGGAGCAAGGCATGATTTTGGTTAAAAAAATAAACGGCATTTAATGCCGTTTATTTCATTCGTTCCTTTATATAGCCTTCAAGAAGGTCAATTGTTTTATCAATTCCAAGTTTTGAGCTGTTTACGGAAATATCATAGTTTCTTGAGTCTCCCCATTTTCCCGTACAATAATAATTATGATATTCCTTGCGTTTTTTGTCATGACGGTTCATAGTAGCTTCAGCTTCCTGTGCTGACATGCCGCGTATGCTTGTTATTCTGTCAAGCTTAGCCTGTTTATCGGCAAGAACAAATATAGTAATAAGTCCGTCATATTCTTTTAGAATTGCCTCAGAGCAGCGTCCGACAACAACGAATGATTTTCCCTCCGAGGCTTTTTTCTGCAAAAACTCGAACTGCATATTCGCGATGTTTTCTTCGGGCGAATTGCTGTAGCCGCGCACATTTCGGGATATAAACCGTTTCTTGGGAATTTCGTCATACTTTTCCAGAGTTGATGCGTCAAGATTTTTTTCAAGCGCAATTTCGCGCAGCAAATTCACATCATAGAGCTGTAAATTAAATCTCTCTGCAAGGGCTTCGGCAATAACATGTCCGCCGCTGCCGTATTCGCGTCCTACTGAAATAATTACTTGTTTCATTTGATTTCCCTCCTTAAGAATAAATCCGAATTAAAAATATCTCACGAATATACATATCGTTGATATTATAAGTACAATTACTGTTGCGGGAGCCGCATATTTGCAGTATTTGCCCCAGCCGACGGGATAACCCTCCTTAGCCGCAACCGATGTTCCGACAACATTTGCCGACGCGCCTATAGGTGTGGCGCTGCCGCCTATATCCGTTCCCATTGAAAGCGCCCATGCAAGCACTTCAAGATTTGCTCCCTGAGCTGCCGCAAGAGATTTGATAATCGGAATCATAGTAGCCGCAAACGGAATATTATCAACAAACGCGCTTGCAAACGCTGAAATCCATATAATAATCGCAACCATCATCATAGCGTTTCCTCCGCTTATATTTCCGATAAATGACGCAACAATTTCCAATATTCCCGTCTGTTCCAAACCGCCCACTACAATAAACAAGCCGATAAAGAACAAAAGCGTTTTATAATCAACTTTCTTAATAATATCAATTGCGCCTTTGCCGGAGGTTAAAAGTGTAATCAGCGCAATAAACAGCCCGATAAATGCCACGGTAAGTCCTGTATGAGCATGAGTTATAAGTAAAATAATAGCTAATGCGAAAATCATAGAGCTTATTACAAAGCTCTTCTTATTTGTTATCGCTTCCGAAGGCTTTGGCAGCGATGCAATATCAATCACATTTTTACTTGTCTTTTTAAGCTCTTTTTTAAAGCACAGCCAAAAATAAAGCACAACAAACACAAGCGCGATAAGCGCGATAATACCTGTATTTGAAATAAAATCACCGAATGAATAATTAAGAGATGTTCCTATTATAATATTCGGAGGGTCGCCGCACATCGTTGCGCTGCCGCCGAGATTAGCGCAGAATATTTCTGAAAGTATCATCGGAATAGGATTAAATTTTAAAAGCTGCGCAAGCTCTACCGTAACAGCAGCCAAAAACAATATAACCGTGATGCTGTCAATGAACATGGCAAGTATTGCCGACATCACCATAAATGACAGAAACAGCAGCGTAGTCTTATAATTCACGAGCTTTGCAAGACACATGCAAAGCCATCTGAAAAATCCGGCATTTGCCATTCCTTCAACCATTACCATCATACCTGCAATGAATATGATTGTCGCCCAATTTATTCCGCTTGAATTTTCAGCAGCATCGCCGGCGTGGTACCAAAAATCAAGAGTGAATATGTTATGTAGGTTAAGCGTTTCTTTTATTGCCGTCATACTGTGCATACAAAGCCCAAAAACAACAGCCAGTGTAAGCAAACCGCATGCAAGCGTTATTTTATGACGCTCAAATTTTTCCGTAATAATAAGTACAAACATTATCACAAAGATAATTACCGCTAAAATTTGTGATACCATTTTAAACATCCTTCCATTTCAAAATCGTATTTTAGGATACCACAAATTCAGATTTTTTTCAATAGCAATAATATATAAAATATTTGTCGTTTTTTGCGTTAAAATTTTAACAGTTATAGATTATTTTTGTCAGTGTGAAGATTTTGCATATATTCGTCCATTGCCGCGGCAACCTGTTTTGAATAATTAACCGCTTCAACAACGGTTTTTGCGCCTCTTACAACGTCGCCTGACGCAAAAATTCCGTCACGCGTTGTTTCACCGAAGGTGTTTGTGACAAGCAAGCCTTTTTCATTGACCTCAAGCCCGGAGGTAGTTGATACAATTCTGTCCTTCGGCCCCTGACTGATAGCAATAATGGTGGAATCGGCAGGATATAAATCCTCCGTTCCGCGTATAGGATACAAATGACCGTGACCGTCGCATTCAAGCTCAACAAACACAACGCCTTCGTCTGTGATTTCTACAGGTTCAACATGCATTACAAAATCAACGCCGTCTATCTTTGCATATTCAATTTCACGTTCGCTTGCTGCAAGATGGTCGCTTCTTGAAAATACCGTCACCTTTTTAACACCGTGTC
>CAYUSE010000183.1:0-3474 GCA_964447095.1 uncultured Lachnospiraceae bacterium
CTGCATTTTCCCGACAAGAGTTTAATCTACAATTGCGTCAACTATATCGCACAGGCTTCTTATGACTATTTGAGATTTCTCCAAACCTTGTTTGGCTGACGAGCTATAAGCGTGAACAAGTCCGCCTGTCCCTAAAAGCGTTCCGCCGAAGTAGCGCGTTATCACGACTATTACATCGACAATTCCCGCTTTTCTTATTGCGTCAAGCACGGGCATTCCTGCCGTTCCTGATGGTTCTCCATCATCGCTGTAGCGAAAAATATTGTTTTCGTCAATTATATAGGCATAGACGTTATGCGTAGCGTCAGAATATTTGGAACGCATTTCGTTTAAAAATGCGAGCGCATCTTCCTCGTTGTCAACAGGCTTTACGTTTGATATAAATTTCGATTTTTTTTCAATCATCAGCGTTTGAGATTGATCTCTGACTGTCTTATAGCTAATCTTTTGTGACATATTGCTTTATCCTCTCATACATCGCCGCGTCTACCATTAAATCCATAAGTGTTCCCTCTGCGGCGTATTCTTCGCGTATCACCTTTTGACTGCTGTGAAGTTCGTTTACTACAGAACCCTCGCCGTAGGGAATACAAACGGTAATTTCCTGTTTTTTTCCGGGAGCTGTGTCGGCAATCGCCAAAAGGAGCTCGTTTATATTTATGCGTTTTTTCGCGCTTATAAACACGTTTTTGTCGTAGTTTATTTTTCCTATCGGTTCGTCCGATATTTTGTCGCATTTGTTAAACACACCGATTATTGGTTTTCCCGACGCGCCTATATCTCGGAGAACGCTTTCGACGACTTCGATTTGATTATCCGCCTCATCGCTTGAAGCGTCGATTACATGCAGAAGAATGTCGGCAACAACCGCCTCCTCAAGCGTTGACTTAAATGCCTCTACTAGATGATGCGGCAGCTTTCTGATAAAGCCTACAGTATCTACAAGCAGTATTTTACGGTTATCGTCAAGCGTAATAGCGCGTGAGGTCGGGTCAAGCGTCGCGAAAAGCTTATCCTCGGCAAAAACATCCGCGTCCGTCAGCGTGTTTAGAAGCGTTGATTTTCCTGCGTTTGTATAGCCGACAAGGGCGGCTGTGATTACTCCGTCCTTTTTGCGGCGGCTTCTGATTAAGCCGCGGTGCTTTTTCATTTCCCGTATTTCTTCTTCCAATGAAGAAATACGCTTTCTGATATGACGTCTGTCAGTTTCAAGACGCGTTTCACCCGGACCTCTTGTGCCTATACCTGCTCCCGTACGGCTCATTTCTATACCTGCTCCGCGAAGTCTGGGCAGACGGTATTTTAGCTGCGCAAGTTCAACCTGCAATTTACCTTCGCCGCTTTTTGCGCGCATTGCGAAAATGTCAAGAATAAGCATTGAGCGGTCAAGCACTTTTACTTCAAGAAAATCCGATATGTTCCTTAGCTGTATCGGCGACAGTTCGTCGTCAAAAACCACGATGTCCGCATCGAGAGATATAACGGCGGTTTTCAGTTCCTCAAGCTTTCCCTCGCCCATGTATGTTGCCGCTTCAAGATCCGGTTTGTTTTGTATTACAGAGCATATAACTTCTCCGCCCGCTGTTTTTACAAGCTCCTCAAGCTCCAGAAGCGACTGTTCTGTTGTATCAGACAGGACATCGCGTAAATTTCTGTGTACTCCTGCGATTATTACGCGCTCCTTTTTTTCTTCGTTATTCTCCATATAAGTCCTTTCATAATCGTTCTTTTTTTTATTATAACAAATTTTTTGAATTAAGTACAGAGGTAATGTGAAAATTTAAAGAAAATTTAATATTATATCATATTTTTTATATCTTGAAAAACTGTAACAATCATGATATAATAATTAGTATATAATGCTATAAGTGTATAAAGAGGAGTTTATGGATAATAAGATTTCAGTTGTAAAGTGCAGAAATTACAGAGAAGCGGAAAAAGCGGTTCATGCTGCAATGTCGCTTTTGGGCGGCATGGAGAAATTCGTAAAACCGGGCGATAAGGTTGTAATCAAGCCAAATCTCGTATCAAAGAAAAGCCCTGACGAAGCAGTAACAACGCATCCGTCGTTTTTGAAAGCAGTAATAAAAGAGGCTGAAAAGGCAGGCGGACGCGTAACAATCGCAGAAAGCCCAGGCGGACCGTATAATCAGGCAATACTGAAATCAATTTACGGCGTGTGCGGTATAAATGAAGCTGTTGAAGGCACAAACGCAAAGCTTAATTTTGACACGGCATTTACGGAAGCGGCTTGTCCCGATGGGAAAACGGTAAAAAGCGTGCCTGTTATAAATCCCATACTTGACGCCGATGTTATAATATCGCTTCCAAAGCTTAAAACACACGCTATGACAAGCTATACGGGCGCGGTTAAGAATTTATTCGGCGTAATTCCCGGCACGCATAAGGCTGAGCTGCATTTCCGGTTAAACGAGCGCAAAGCGTTCTGTTCCATGCTTGTGGATTTATGCGAGCGCGTAAAGCCGGAGCTTTCAATTATGGACGCTGTCTGGGGCATGGAAGGAAACGGACCGACAGCGGGAAAAAGCAGGTATATCGGGCTTGTGATAGCAGGCGCAAATCCGCACGCTGTGGATTTGGCGGCATGCCGTATTATTGATTATGAGCCTTGTGAAGTTGATACGGTGCGGGAGGCGATTGAGAGAGGTCTTACTGCGAAATCAGCAGACGGACTTGAAATATTGGGAGAGGATTTAAACAATCTGATAATAAAGGATTTTGAAAAACCTGAAAGTCATTTTAATTTGCTGAAGCTTATCTCTCTTCCCTCAGCCTTGAACGCGCGCCTTACAAATGCGCTTGCGTCAAAGCCAAAAATAAATTATGACGAGTGCATAGGGTGCGGAGAATGCTCGAGATGCTGTCCGCCTAAGGCGATTGATATGGTATCGGGCAAACCGAAAATTGATGAAAATAAATGTATAAAGTGTTTTTGCTGTCAGGAGCTTTGTCCTAAAGGGGCAGTTAAAATACATCGTCCGCTTCTTAACAGATTGATGCTGAAATTTTTAAAATAAAGGATTTGATAAAGTGTTTAATATAGTATTGGTAGAGCCGCGTATTCCGCAGAATACAGGCAATATTGCGCGTACCTGCGCGGCAACGGGCTGCGGACTTCATATAGTCCGTCCGACAGCGTTCCAGATTACGGATAAGAATTTGAAGCGCGCGGGGCTGGATTATTGGCATTTGCTGAATGTTCAGTATTACGACAATCTTGCGGACTTTTTTGAAAAAACAAAAGGCGCGCGGTATTTTTACGCTACGACAAAGGCGCCGCATACTTATGTTGATGTTGATTTTCGGGATAATGATTATATACTGTTCGGGCGCGAGGACGCCGGGCTTCCCGAGGAATTGTTGTATGAGCATGAGGAACGGTGCATACGAATACCAATGATTGAAGAAGCGAGAAGCTTGAATTTATCAAATTCGGTTGCCGTAATTGTGTAT
>CAYUSE010000184.1:0-3446 GCA_964447095.1 uncultured Lachnospiraceae bacterium
AGTATAAATTATTCTATCATATTTAATAAATAAAAACAATATGTAAATTTTTTTTCTACACTATATGAATTTTTTGGACAGTGTGCGACTTCTTTTTATAAAAAATGCACAACGAGAAATCTAAAATTCATGGTTTTGTAATATTTTTTTAATGCAAAATGGGTACTATATGGTTTGACAAAACAACATGTATGGTTGTATAATGTGATGATGTTTAAAGATAAAATATTAAAAGTGGCTAAAACATAGTGTTTATGCGGATTTAGAAGACATATCATACAGCGTAAATAAGTTCAAAAATATTAAAATTTATCGTATTTTATCATATTTTATTAAAAAATTGGAACAAAAAATGGAACAAAAAAAGCAGACTATTACTAATATTATTAGCTTTTATTCAAAAAAAATGGTACAAAAATCTATATGAGCATACTATTTAAATATAGTATATTGATATATGTTTTTGTACTTAAAAATCGTAAAAAATAGGGTAGGGGATATGAATCCTCTACCCTAAACATATTACCGAGTGTTTGTATCTTGCACGTATTCAGCAAGATTCTTATTTTCAGAAAGCATTTTATTCATTCTTTCCAATGCACCGTCTACAAGAGCCGAGAAGCTATCAAAGGTCAATATTTTAGCCACACTTGGGAATTTACCCACAAACATATCGTAGACCATTCTAAGTTTAATCTGACCTGTTCCGGAGCCAAGCTCACGTTCAGCAGCTACAACCGCATATAACAGCCATTCTTGTACTTTAGCTAACTGTTGATTTGGTGGTATTTTAACAAAGTTATATATAAGAATACCTGCTATCACAACAACGGCTATTGCTGCTATTAATATGTACCAATAATCAAATATAAAATTTATCAATGTATTCATAATTAAGATACTCCTTTTATCAATTATAAATTGCTTGCCAGTCTATACATTACCACGCATGTCCATAGCTTGATATCGTTAAGCCCTAAACCATCTCTCGTACCTTGAATAATACCTTTGTCCACACACCATTGTACGGCTTCATGCGACCATGATGGCATATTCCCATCTATATAGTTATAAATCATTGGGTTATTTATTTTATTATCCAGTTCATTAACACGCTCTTCTAATGCTCTTAGTTCATCCATATCAATATCCTCCTCATTGTTTTCAAACATATATTCTACTATGCTATAATCGGGTGTGCAGAATTTTGTACCAGGCAAATTGCTGTTATAATAACTTTTTTTACATACTGCTCCGCCATTGTCTACAATAGCATGTCCGTCAGATGTATTTCCTTCTATGGTCTCAAAGTAGTCTCCGTCAACATAGGTTACAATACCAG
This sequence comes from uncultured Lachnospiraceae bacterium, assembly GCA_964447095.1. Classification (GTDB taxonomy): domain Bacteria; phylum Bacillota; class Clostridia; order UBA1381; family UBA1381; genus JALEPO01. The sequence continues at coordinate 1,343 of CAYUSE010000184.1, forward strand.
TATGTACAAATTCACCATTGCGCTTGAATATAACTATATCCCCACGCTTTGGATTAGCATTCAATTTAAACAAAGAAGCCATAGTAGGACAGTATGTGTATGGATAATGCTTTAACAGTTTTTTTGCGTTATCTTTGCCGTAAGCCTCAGTATAGCAATCTGTGACAAACCCTGCGCACCATGGTTGCCCTTGAAAATTAGGAGCAATCTTATCCCAATATTTTGTATAGTTGTTATACCCTGCATTTGTGGTTTTATCATAAAGATTATTGTTTGTTTGCTTTTCAAGATAATCTATCTCATTTTCAGCCACCTTGATTACTTTATCTATTGCCTTATCTATCGCTGTCATACATTACTCCTTTCTGCGCATTTTTAAGTTCGTCTGAAGTTTCATATATAACTTCATCACTTTTGTTCATATAAGAACGTTCTATTTTCTTTATATTTTCAGCTTTGGACTTATTGAACATAAAAGACATAACGGTAGCGTATGCTCCCCATACAGCCGTAATCATTGTTGTAAGAAAGGGAAGAGTGCCTGTATATCCTGTTTGGATAGCAACCTCTGCAAATCCGATAACCTTATATGAAATCCAAAATACTAAGGCTGTCATAGCGTATGAAATGAGTTTGCTAAATTCAAAATATTTCTTTAATGTTTGCATAAATACTCCTTATTCCTGTGGAAGTTCCTTTACCTGATTGTACATTCTTTCTGCGCTCCCATTACCACCTAAATCTTCATGGTATGGCTTGTACAGATATTCAAGTTCTTCAAATTGTTCAGGGGTACATTTATTATCTGAAACTAACTGTTTACCCATAGCCATGATTTCGTTATGCAGCAACGCCTTCATTCCGTTTTTAATACCGTTATTTTCTTTTTTTATGATAGACACCTTTTCCCAAATAGTCTTATAGCCCAAAGCAAGTATTGTGACAATTAAGCCAAAAAGATAGTCTACCCAATATAGTTGTATGTGCTGTAACATTGATACCTCCTCCTTAATGAAAAAAGGGAGGGCGAACCCTCTCATTACTTAACGATATTTATATTGCCCTGTATTTGTTCTTTTTCTGCTTCTGTAATGTCCCCTGACTTTACAAATACATCAAGGTCTTGGTCTGTAAAAATACCACTACTATAGTATATTCTAATTAGTGTTTTATCCATTATTAGCACCTACTTTCAGTTTTGCAATTTCAAGCATAAGCATTGCATTTATTTCATCTTGAGAAGGAGCATTTTTTAGCGCCATATAGGCTTCTTCACCAATTTCAATGGCCTTGTCAAGTTCACCGTTTCTTAGCTGCTCTTGTGTAAATACCATGCCGTCAAGCCATTCACAACCTATGTTGTCAATTTCCTCAATAACGGCATTGGGATAATGTGCAAGAATTTCACTCTTTTCTTCCTCTGTAGATGCTTCCATAATTAGTTTCTCGTCTACTTTCAATTTATAATGTAATAGCTGTAGAGTATTGCCGTAAAATCTGTATTTCATATTACTCCTCCGTTATTCATATCGGTTATTTACAAAAGTGTTAGTGTTGCCACCACTATTAACATAATTTTTGCCTAAAATGTAATTGTTAGAAAAGTCGTTGTTTTTTGCAGCCGATTGTACCTGTATTGTATATTGTGAAGCTGTATAATCTGAGGCTTGTCCTGTTCCTCTGATAATATAATTACCTTGAATTTGATTTTTGTTAGGTGTGCCGTAACTAGTCAGAACAATTCCGCTACCATTATCAATAAGATTATTCCCAAAAATATGATTATATGAACCCTCTATACCAATACCAACATCGTTGTTTTTAATTGTACAATTTGATATTAATTTTCTGAAATTCATACCGTCATTTCCATTACCTGAATATATGCCAAAAATATTATCATGAGAATATAGAGAATCTATAACCATATCGGCACCGCCAGCACTAATACCATAAGCAAATCCCGAAGCTTCAACATCTCTTATTATGGTGTGAGAACCAGCGGATACAACAATAGCACCTATTCCACTAGGTTTGGAATTATTACTCTGTTTTATAGTCATACTACATATTTTACAATTGCTGGCAGTTATATTAAATATAT
>CAYUSE010000185.1:0-3404 GCA_964447095.1 uncultured Lachnospiraceae bacterium
CGTGGGTTCAACCACAATAAAGGCAGCCGTTATAAACGAAAGCGGCGATATTTTATACAGCTATTACGGCAAAAACGAAGGCAGCCCTATTACCTGCGGAATAAATATCCTGCGTGAATTATATCAAAAGCTGCCGAAAGATGCATTTATCGCAAATGCCTGCACTACAGGCTATGGCGAGCTTCTTCTGAAAACCGCGTTCCGCATAAATGAAGGAGAAATTGAAACCATCGCACATTATAAAGCCGCAAATCATTTCTCGCCCGGCGTTGATTTTATTATTGACATCGGCGGTCAGGATATGAAATGCATGAAAATCAAAAACGGAGTAATCGACAGCATTATGCTCAATGAAGCATGCTCCTCCGGATGCGGCTCGTTTATTCAGACCTTTGCCGAGTCGCTTGGTCTTGATACTATTTCCTTCTCAAATGAAGCGCTTACTTCAGAAAATCCCGTTGATTTGGGCACGCGCTGTACGGTGTTCATGAATTCACGCGTTAAGCAGGCGCAGAAGGAAGGCGCGACTGTCGGTGATATAAGCGCAGGACTTTCGTATTCGGTTGTCAGGAACGCGCTGTACAAGGTAATAAAACTCCGCGACCCTGATTTAATGGGTGAAAATATTGTAGTTCAGGGCGGTACTTTTAATAATAATGCCATTTTACGCTGTTTTGAACTTCTTACCGGCAAAAATGTAGTTCGTCCCGACATTGCTGGAATTATGGGCGCGTTCGGCTCTGCCCTTATTGCAAAGGAACGCTGGAACGGCTCTGAGTGTGATATTTTAACCGCTGACGAGCTTGATGAGTTTACATTTGAAACCTCGCTCACTCGCTGTCAAAAGTGCAATAATCATTGTCAGCTTACTATAACAACCTTTGGTGACGGCGGTCAGTTTGTTTCGGGAAACCGCTGTGAACGCGGCGCAGGAATTGAAAAAACCACTGAAAAGCTGCCGAATTTATATGACTATAAATATAAACGCGCTTTTCAGTATAAAGCTCTGCAAGATGCCCCTAACGGCATAATCGGAATGCCCAGAGTTCTTAATATGTACGAAAACTATCCGCTTTGGTTTACATTCTTTACGGAACTCGGATTTTCCGTTAAGCTGTCCGGCAGAAGCACTCATGATATTTATGAAAAGGGCATTGAGTCAATTCCCTCGGAAAGCGCGTGCTATCCGGCAAAGCTTGTTCACGGTCATATTCAGGATTTGATTGACAAGGGTATAACAACGATTTTCTACCCCTGTATTCCTTATGAGCAGATTGAATATTCCGATGCAGGAAATCACTTCAACTGTCCTATGGTGACGTCATATCCCGAGGTTATATACAATAACATGGATGTTGTGCGTCAAAGCAATATAAAATTCATGTTCCCGTTTATCAATCTTGCCGATAAGCCTTCATTTAAGCGTCAGATGATGAAGGCACTGTCCGATTACGGCTTTACAAAGGCGCAGATTGACGACGCCGCCGAAAAGGCATTTGACGAACTCAAAAATTATAAAAACGACATTCGCCATAAGGGCGAGGAAACCATAAAATGGCTTGAAGAAAACGACAAGCGCGGAATTGTTCTCGCGGGCAGACCGTATCATATCGACCCCGAAATCAATCACGGCATACCTGATATGATAAATTCGCTTGGGTTTGCAGTTTTAACCGAGGACTCTGTAGCGCACCTCGGTCACTTGAAGCGTGACATTCGTGTCGTAGACCAGTGGGCATACCATACACGTCTTTACGAATCTGCCGCGGAGGTTATAAAGAATAACCGTCTGGAGCTTATTCAGCTCAATTCCTTCGGCTGCGGACTTGACGCGGTTACAACAGATCAGGTTCAGGAAATTTTACAATCAAGCGAAAAAATATACACAACCCTCAAAATTGATGAAGTATCAAATTTGGGAACGGCAAGAATACGCGTGCGCTCGTTAAAGGCTGCCGTAAAGGAACGTGACGACAACGACTTTGTACCGCATAAAATTGAGGACTATACCATAAACCGTGTAAAGTTCACAAAAGAAGAACGCAAAAAGCACACTATAATATTCCCGCAGATGTCCCCTACCCACTTTGGTATGTTTGAGGCTGTTCTGCGCTCCAGCGGTTATAATGCGCTCGTACTTGAGCATGCAACTCCGGAAGACGTAGAAGCAGGACTAAAGAGCGTAAACAATGACGCTTGTTACCCATCAATTATGGTTACGGGTCAGCTTGTAAACGCGTTCATCAGCGGAAAATGCGACCCTGATAACACATCAGTTATGATTACGCAGACAGGCGGAGGCTGCCGCGCGACAAACTATATTGCCTTTTTGAGAAAAGCCCTTAAAGAAGCGGGCTATCCGAATGTTCCCGTAATTTCACTTAACGTATCGGGACTTGAAGGAAACCCCGGCTTTAAAATCACGCCGAAGCTTGTTGACGGACTGATTAAGGCCTGCACATGGGGTGATTTGCTTATGGCTGTCACAATGCGCGTGCGTCCGTACGAAATTAACAAGGGCGAAACAAATGCGCTCCATGAAAAATGGCAGAAGCGCCTTTATAAGGACATTATAAACAATAACAGACGCAATCTGAAATTGAAGAAAATCATTGACGAGATAGTGGCGGACTTTGACGCTATACCGATTGATGAAACGATTAAAAAGCCTCGTGTCGGCGTTGTAGGCGAAATTCTCGTTAAGTTCCACCCCGATGCAAACAATAATATCGTGGACGTTATCGAAAGCGAGGGCGGAGAAGCTGTTATGCCGGGGCTTGCCGACTTCATGCTCTATTGTCTTTACAATAATAACTTCAAGCGCGATAATCTCGGTTCAAAATCAACTACCGCAATGCTGTGCAATCTCGCAATCTGGGGCATTGAAAGCTACAGAAAGCATCTTGTCAAGGTAATGGAGAATAATCCGAAATTCCGCACAAGAGCGCCAAAGCATATTGCAGAAGTTGCCGAGGGAGCAAAGAATGTATTGCAGCTCGGTCACTGCACGGGCGAGGGCTGGTTTTTGACGGGCGAGATGATTGAGCTTATTGAATCGGGCGTTCCGAATATTGCATGTGTTCAGCCCTTTGCTTGTCTGCCGAACCACGTTACGGGCAAGGGCATGATTAAGGAGCTGCGCCGTCAGTTCCCGCAGGCGAATATTGTCGCGGTCGATTATGACCCCGGCGCGAGCGAGGTAAATCAGCTGAACCGTATTAAGCTGATGATTGCCGTTGCTTTCGAGAATATGCAGAGAGAAGAAATGTTCGATAATATTAAGCCAACCGAAGAAAAATCAAAAGAAAAAGAAGAAGCTTTAAGCAAATAAAAAAATCCGCAGTGTTTCACACTGCGGATTTTTTATTTTGTTTTATTTACGACCGCGGCTTTGACGGTGTTTT
>CAYUSE010000186.1:0-3380 GCA_964447095.1 uncultured Lachnospiraceae bacterium
AGCCGCATTTGAGCAGAAATCAGCTTGTACTTGATTATACAAGGGAAGATGTGCGCAAATATATTATAGAGAGGCTTACAGATATTTTATCAAACGCAAATATTGAATATGTCAAGTGGGATATGAATAGAAATATGAGCGACGTGTATTCTTTGAATTTGCCGCCAGACTGTCAGGGAGAATTTTATCACAGATATATCCTCGGCTTGTATGAGGTTCTTGAAAAAATAACGTCGGCATTTCCCGACATTCTGTTTGAAGGCTGCGCGGGCGGCGGAGGACGAAACGACCCGGGTATGCTTTACTATATGCCGCAGAATTGGGCGAGTGATGATACTGACGCGGTAGAACGCTTGTATATTCAATACGGCGGAAGTATGGTATATCCTGCGTCAACGGTCGGAGCGCACGTTTCGGCAGTGCCCAATCATCAGACAGGCAGAACAACACCGCTTTCTATGCGCGCTGCGGTTGCAATGAACGGCGCGTTCGGATATGAATTGGATTTGTCAAAGCTTAGTGAAGCAGAACTTGAAGAAATGAAACAACAAGTTGAATTTTACAAGCAAAACAGAGAGCTTGTAATGACGGGCAATTATTACAGATTGTTAAATCCGTTTACTTCAAGACATTCGGCGTGGATGTATGTTTCAGAGGATAAAAACAAAGCGCTTGTATATTATGCGGTAAAAGAGGTGCGTCCGGCAAATGAAACTGTGTTTTTAAAGCTCAAAGGACTTGACGAAAATGCGGAGTATACAATAAACGGAAAACCACAAAGCGGAAAAACGCTTATGAACTACGGCATAGTAATAGATGTAAATGAAAGCGATGGTTATAGTACAATAATTAGGCTGGAGAGAGTATAAAGAAGGGTTTGATTTTATGACAGATATGCAGAAATTTGAAGAAAAGCCGTATGCGCCGCTTGCTGTACATTCCCGTAAGCTTGCGGCAGAAGGCTGTGTATTACTGAAAAATGAGAACAATGTTCTTCCCCTAAAGCCTGAAAATATTGTTTCATTCTTTGGCAGAACACAGATAGACTACATAAAAAGCGGCACAGGTTCCGGCGGACTTGTGCATACGGAGTATGTCGTTAATATCCTTGACGGCGCTATTGCCAATCCAAAAATAAATGTAAACACAGAGCTTGTTGAAATCTATAAGAAATGGATTGCAGAAAACCCGTTTGACGAGGGTAACGGCTGGGCTACTGAACCGTGGTTTCAAAAGGAATATGTGCCTGATGAAAGCATTGTAAAGACAGCCCGTGAAAACTCAGACGTTGCGGTAATCGTAATCGGCAGAACCGCGGGTGAGGACAGGGACAATGCTCCTGAAAAAGGAAGCTGGTATCTGACGGATGAGGAGGAAGCGTTGCTCAGCGTTGTTTCAAAGTATTTTGAAAATACTGTTGCTCTGCTTAATGTCGGAAACATAATTGATATGAATTGGGCGGAAAAGTATAATATCAAATCTGTTATGTATGTATGGCAGGGAGGACAGGAGGGCGGAAACGCTGTCGCTGACGTTCTGTCGGGAGACGTAAACCCAAGCGGAAGACTTTCCGATACGATAGCTAAGGATATATATGATTATCCGAGCAGCAAGAATTTTGGAAACAGGGATTTTAATTTATACCAAGAGGACATTTATGTCGGCTACAGATACTTTGAAACCTTTGCTCCTGAAAGGGTTTTGTATCCGTTTGGTTTTGGATTGTCTTATGCGGATTTTGACATAAATCCATACAGCATAACGAAGCATAATGAAAAAATATCCGCGGTTGTTATTGTCATGAATACAGGAAATGTAAGCGGCAGAGAAGTGGTGCAGGTGTATGTTGAAGCTCCGCAGGGTAAGCTCGGCAAGACAAAACGCTCGCTTTGCGCGTTTGTGAAAACAGCGGTAATTGCATCGGGTAAAAGCGACGGAGTACGGATTGAAATGGATATAAACGATTTTGCATCGTATGACGACAGCGGAATTACAGGTCATAAGTCCTGCTATGTGCTTGAAGCAGGGAAATACAATATCTATATAGGCAAAAATGTAAGAGAAGCAAAGAAGGCATTTACTTTTACAATAGATGAATTAACCGTCACAAAACAGCTCACGGAGGCTCTTGCACCTGAACGTGATTTTGATGTGATTTATCCAACGTATGATTTCAAAACTGCATATAGAAACGTACCAAAAAGAACAGTTGATTATGATAAGAGAATAGCTGAAAATATTCCTAAAACTATTGAATATACAGGTGATAGAAACATAAAGCTTATTGACGTAAAAAAAGGCAAAAACACAATGGAGGAATTTATCGCGCAGTTATCTGACACAGATTTACGTTGTCTTGTAACGGGTGAGGGAATGTCCTCGCCAAAGGCGCGTCCTGGTAATACAGGAGTATTCGGCGGCGTAACACAGGAGCTTGCAAAATTTGGAGTGCCTGTAATCTGTCTTGCGGACGGACCTTCGGGAGTACGCATGGATAACGGCGACGCGGCGACAAGCATGCCGAACGGTACGCTTATTGCCTGTTCGTGGGATACAGAAGCGGCAGAAAAATTGTACGAATACGCAAGTGTTGAGCTTTGCTCACATAATATTGACTCATTGCTTGGTCCGGGAATAAATATTCACCGTTCACCCCTTAACGGCAGGAATTTTGAATATCTGTCGGAAGACCCGTATCTGACGGGTAAAATCGGCTCGGCGCTTGTAAGAGGAATGAATATTTACGGCAACAGCGCGACGGTAAAACATTTTGCCGCAAATTCGCAGGAACTTTGCAGGAAAGATGTTGTGTCGGTGATTTCAGAAAGAGCATTAAGAGAAATATATTTAAAGCCTTTTGAAATATGCGTTAAAGAGGGTAACGCAAATACAATAATGACTTCATATAACCCGATAAACGAGCACTGGACAGCAGTAAATTATGAGCTCAACACCGTAATTCTCCGTGGAGAATGGAGATATACGGGAATGGTCATGACGGATTGGTGGCCAAAGTTAAGCCATGAAGACAGTGAACCGATAAATCTGTGTGACATGGTAATTGCTCAGAATGATGTGTTTATGCTGTCAAGCGATGCGCTGACTTTCAACAGCAATATTGATGAAAGCTTGAAAAACGGTACGCTGACCAGGGGACAATTACAGAGAAATGCAAAAAACATCTTGAATTACATAATGGGAACGCATACATTTGAGAGGTTTGTTGAAAATGGCGGAAAGCTTGAAGTGTCGCTCAAGGATAAAATAGATGAGCTTGAGACAGTATTTAAAAGCTCAAAGATACAAAACGGAAAACAAATTAAAATTGATTATAAAAATACCGGCAAACATCTGCTCTGTATTGAATATGTCTCAAATGC
>CAYUSE010000187.1:0-1690 GCA_964447095.1 uncultured Lachnospiraceae bacterium
CCATTTTGAGCGCAGACGGTGCAGGCAAAGCGTGTTTTCGCCCGCGTCCTTCATGGACGGCGAAATGCCGTATATTGCAAAGCTTGAAAGCATTTCAAGCGTCACGGGCTTGTCGGAGGTGTTTAGAAATTCCGTTGAAACCGTGATATATTGTCTGCCCTCAATGTATGAAACAGTGTGGACTATTTCCGCGCCGTCGCCGGATTTTAAATGCGTTTTGATTTTTGTTTCCGTGTCGGTCTTAATGATTTTCTGACCGCTGTAGCGCAGCTTAAATGTACTGTCGCTGTATTTCATCGAAAGACCGCCGAAGTAGTCGCCCGAATAATTGTCGCCGATTATCTTGCATTCGGCAAGCGGCTGAACGCTTACATGCTCCTTGTCAAGATTGATTTTCAAGTCCGAGGGCGCAATGCAAAGCCCTGTTATATTGCGCTCCGTATCAAGAACATAAAGCGTCTGCATATCGCCTAAAATATATTTTGAAATGAGCTTGTTCATGTTATTTTCTCCCGTGCTTTTATTATGATTTGATAGTAACATATATAAATTGAGATGTCAAGCGGAAGAAATGTAAATCTAATGTAAAATGTCCCCCAATAATTAACTGCATGGTAAAGGGCTTTATATGGATATAAAAAACAGTTGACAAAGCGTTGTCGGTTTGATATAATAGCAGATGAGATTAGATTGGTTTTAGATTAGACGAGATTAGATTAGCTGTTTTAATATAAGAATTTCTATGTCTTTTTCTAATCGTGAAAAAGGCTTTTTATTTTATAAAAAGCGGCTCGGGAAAGGAGAAAACAATGTTCAATTTAAGTCTTGAGGAGGTCAGAGAGCTTGCAAAAAGCTACAGCATAATTCCGCTGACAGTCGAGTGTTACGCCGATATGGACACGCCGATAAGTGTGTTTAAGCGTATGCAGACCGAAAAGGACTGTTTTTTGCTTGAAAGTATCGGCGACAGTCAGGTGACGGCGCGTTATTCGTTTATCGGCAGAAATCCGTTTATAAGCTTTAAAAGCCTCGGCAAAACAATTACAATTACCGATTACACGGGAAAAACGACTGAATTTGAGGGTAAGCCCATGGAGGAGCTTCAAAAGCTTGTGACGAAATACAAAGCCCCGAAGCTTGACAATATTCCGTCCTTTAACGGCGGAGCGGTCGGCTTTTTCGCCTACGATATTATACGTCAATACGAGGAGTTGCCGAATGTAAACCCCGACGATTTGGGGCTTCCCGATATGCAGTTTATGCTGACTGATGAGATTATCGCGTTTGACCGCAAACGGCAGAAGATAGTTATTATTGTAAATATTCATGTCGGCGGCGACATTGAAAAGCAGTATAATAAAGCCGCTGGACGTATTCTCGACATTCAGCGTGAAATGGCGGATTTGTCGCGGCTGTCGGAAACGGAAACGCGGCAGTACCGAGCCTCGTCAGAGCCGATACCGAATATCAGCAAAGAGCGGTTTTGTAAAAATGTCGAGAGGGCAAAGGAATATATCAAAAACGGCGATATTTTTCAGGTCGTGCTGTCGCAGCGGTTTGAGGTTGAAACGTCGGTAAGCCCGTTTAACACATACCGTGCTTTAAGGCTTATAAATCCCTCGCCTTATATGTATTATCTGAATTTCGGCGATTATCAGATTGTCGGAGCGTCGCCCGAAATGCTTGTCCG
>CAYUSE010000187.1:1790-3335 GCA_964447095.1 uncultured Lachnospiraceae bacterium
ACGGACTGGGACTAAAAACCGAAGTCGGACGGTATCACTCGCTTGTGATTGACGAGGGAACGCTCCCCGAAGCTTTGGAAATCACCGCAAGGAGCGACGACGGCTGTATTATGGGCGTAAAGCACAGAGATAAAAATATTTACGGAATACAGTTTCATCCCGAATCGGTGCTGACGCCCGACGGCATGAGAATTATAGAAAATTTTTTGAAGCTGTAAATTAACATTAAAGCGTCTTTTTGTATAGTATATTATAAATATTCTTTACAGAAAGGCAATGATGTTATGGAAAACAATAAAAATTTGATAAAAGCTTATGCGATAGTCAGAGGAAGCAAAAAATATCCCGAATTGCAGGGCAAGGTCATGTTTACGCAGATGACAAACGGAACGCTTGTCACGGCGGAAATTTCGGGACTGCCGTATAAGGATAAGCCGTGCAGCAACGGAATTTATGCGTTTCATATACACGAGGGCGGCGTGTGCGCGGGCAATGCCGACGACGCGTTCGCGGACGCAAAGGGACATTATAATCCCACGGACTGCCCGCATCCGTATCACGCGGGCGATTTGCCGCCGCTGTTCGGAAATAAGGGCTACGCGTATATGTCGGTATTTACCGATAGGTTCGACGTGGGCGAGATTATCGGTAAGACGGTTATAATTCACGCGGGACATGATGACTTCACAACCCAGCCTTCGGGCAATGCGGGCGAAAAAATTGCGTGCGGTGTGATTGAAAGATGAAATATAAAACAGTGTTCAGGATAAATTTATCCTGAACACTGTTATTTGTTTTATCGGTTTATTTTTATCAGCACCTCGTCAAGCGTTCGTTTCGGAACGTTTACGGTGTGTGTGTCGTCAAGGAAATACTTGGTGTCGCCGTCCTTTATATCGACAGCGCGGCTTTTTTGTGCGGGATAGCCCAAAGCGAGAAGATATACAACATTGAGATGCTCGGGCAAATTAAGGATTTTTTTTATTTCGTCACGGTTAATCGCGCCGAGCCAGCATGAGCCGAGCCCCAGTTCAACCGCCTCAAGCATCATTGTCGTGACAGCCGCGCCCGCTTCAACCTCAAACATTCCCGAGGCTTTAATCTTCGTGTCGCCCAAAACTGCGATATATGCGGTTGGTCTTTCGTTTTCCTTCGGTGTTCCGTCACTGAGCATAGCCGCCCACTTTGTACAGGGGAAAAGCTCATCAAGCGTTTTCTTATCGTCAATAACAGCGAATTTCAGGGGCTGTACGTTTGCGCCGTATGCTGCAAATCTCGCGCAGTCAACAAGCTTAATCAAATCGTCCTTTTGTATTTTATCTTGTGTGAATTTACGTATTGTACGCCGTTTCATGATTGCCTCATATGTTTCCATAACTGATACTCCTTTTCTTTTTTTATCCATTTTACCACAAATGTGCAAAAATTTCAATATATCTATTTACATACGAACAAATATTTGTTATAATAGATGATGAATTATTTAGAGAAGAGGAGAAAATCATGAAAACGCCGCTGTTTACGCATTTAATGAATTATCACGCA
>CAYUSE010000188.1:0-3301 GCA_964447095.1 uncultured Lachnospiraceae bacterium
CGTACTCCGCTTCCGGATCGCATATAATTATATCGTCCTGCGTTACAAGGAAAGCGTTAGCAATCTCTCTTTTCGCTGAAAATGATTTACCACTTCCGGGTGTTCCCAAAATTAAGCCATTCGGATTTTTGAGCTTCTTTCGGTCAACAAGTATCATATTATTTGATAATGCGTTTAATCCGTAATATAACGCTTCATCGCCGGCTTGAAAAAGCTCTTGTGTGGTAAAGGGTACAAAAATAGCGGTGCTTGATGTGGTAAGCCCGCGTTGTATCTCTATTTGATTTAAACCGATAGGCACGCTTGACATTAGCGCCTGTTCCTGCTGGAAGTCAAGACGCTTTAAAGCGCAGTTATATTTTTGAGCGATACCCTGCGCCGCGAAAAACATATTATCGAGTTTCTGTTTGTTATCCGCCGTATTCATCACAAGAACAGTAACAAGGAACATTCTTTCATTTCTGCTCTGCAACTGCTCTAATAAATTCTTTGCTTCACCGCCGAATGTGGCAAGGTCTGACGGTATAATATCCATATCATAACCGCTTCTGACCGCCTTTTTCTGTTCCTCAATCTTCATCTTGTCAAGGTCGGTTATTTTCCGCTTGACCGTCTTTATAGCTTCCGACTGGTCGATAGACTTAATATGAATATTTACGCCTATCCCCATATCGAGGTCGAGGAAATCCGCAAGCATACGGTCTGTTAATTCCGGCGCGAGTATCTGTAAAAATGATACCGTTCCAATTCTGCCGCCCATTCCGAATGTGCGGCTGTCGCGAAAATCAAACGAGGTGGGCGCGATAAAATCCTTTGAGGAAAGCCCTGTCTTATGTATCAAATCCCAATGGAAACCGAATTTGTCTTTTTCGCCCTCGTTGAAAGTACAGTGTAACAGTTCGAGGCGTTCAAGCCCGTTAAGCGGTCTTGCCTGTACGCCCAGCGCCTTGAAGTTGCCGAGTATATCCGTTTCGATACGCTCTAACTTCTGCTTAGCCGCCTTTAAGTTATCCGCTTCAATTCCGAATGTGATAAATTTGCGCTTTACAATTCCGTTGTTGCCGCGCGACAACTGATTTTTGAGCATACCCATATACTCAATGCGTATGTCATTAAAATCATCATACTGGGCGGGGATATGGATAGCCTTTTCATATTCCGCCATATCGACGGTTTGATTGAGGAAAGAAAACTGTACCGAAATACTCTGGTCGAAATAGTTAAGGAAATCGCAGTAGTTTTCAAATATCTCATTTTTATCCTCATTTCTTGCAAGCTGATAATTTATATCGAAAAACTGAATTGTTTTCGTAAAATAATTATCCTTGACTTTACATATTCCGTCCGGGTACATTTCCTTATATGGAATAGTCTGCTGCGCTGACGCTGCGCGCCTGCCCTGCATTTGCGCTTTTCTGATAGCTGCCGCAATAGCTCTTTTCTGTTTCAGCGTAAGCGGCTTATTTGCTGATATTCTTTGTTTTTTCTTCTGTTTTGGTCTTGTGTTTGTATTCTGCTTCGGCAATTATTTTGACCTCCTTATCAAGTTTAATTTGGTTCATAATTGCCGAATACATATTATTTGTTTTATACGGTCTGACTCTCGGCGTCAAAAATCTTGACCGTATATAATTTCTTAAAATCTTTTCTGCCGGCTGTCCGTCCTTTTCGTACATAGCGAGGAAGAAGAACGGCAAGGCCGCAATTACAAGCGTCATAACCGCGCCGCTTGTACCAAGCGCGCCGCGCGTAAGAAAATATGTCGGAACAGCGACGGCAGCCGCAAGCCCAAAGCATATAAGCTGACGCTTCGTAAGGTTAAACGCTACCTTTGTTTTTACGGTAGTTAAGTCTTTGGGTACGGGTACATAAGGCATTTACCGCGCCCCCTTATCTGTAAAGGTTTCCGTTTTAATCATATAAAAAGGCTCCTTTCTTTTCTAATTTGCCGGCTAACCGTACAGCCGCCCTCGCTTCGCGTCCTTTGCGGTTTATAATAGCCTTGATTTTCTTTGCCGCCCATTCGGGTACAAGCTCCGGCTTCAATACTCCTATAAAGTCTGACGGCTGATAGTCCGATTTTTCTCTGTCGATAAGGAAACGGCAGAAAACATTATCAGAATTTTTATAATCGTGTTCGCAATATACAAGCTGATATTCGGGACGCTTGTATTCATCAAAGAAAAAATCAGTACGCAATACCAAAATTTCACCGACTAAATCAGACGGCAGCGGAACACAATCCTTTTGCGTAAAAAGTGTTTGTTTTGTCATATATTTTAAATCCCTCCTTTAAAAAAGTTAATTAGTGCGCGTTAAATATAGACTTCGACAGGCTTCCGGTCTTGAACAGTGAAAAGCATAATACAACCGTATATGCCGCAATCGTGAATATGGTAGTATGCAGATTATTGGTTACAACAAAACCGTTTACCAACGCCGCATAAATGCCTACGCATATCATAATGAAAAAGCCCTGAAAGCCCAGCGCCACAAGTCCGCGCAAATAGTTATTTCCCATTTGCCCCCATTCGCGATTAGTCATTGTCGCAAACGGGATAGCTCCAACCGAGCAATATAAATAAATCTCTATCATACGTCCGAATATTACGACGGTAATACAAACGGATAGGATTTTCATACATAAACTAACAAGCGAGGTTTCCAAAACCAATAGGAACAGTTCGCCCATTCCCATAGCTTCAAGGGTAGTTCGTATGTCGGCAAGCGCGGTTGATATATCAATGTTCGTGTTCGCACCGATTACCCCCGCGCTCTGAGTTACAACTCTCTGTGCAACGTCAAATACCGCCATAGTAATGTCAAAGGTGTGGGTAACAATATAAATTGCTACCCCCGCCTTTAAGAAATATTTGAAAAACATAAATGTGTCTATATCGTGCATATTGTTCTTTTCTGTAATCATAGTTATTAGCTCATAGCATAAGACAAAGGCTATAATAAGCCCCGCAATCGGTAAAATAACCGTTTGAGAAATATTCTGTATCAAAGAAAATATGCTTGTGTTCCACGCCTGCGGCGTCTGTCCGACGTCCGCCGCAATCGTGGCGACTTTCTCATTTACGTCCGTAAACATTGTTGACAAACTACCCTCAATAAGCGAAATCAGAAAATCGCAAATCGCTTGTGTAATTTTATCAATTATTGAGTTCATCAGCTAAACAGCCCTGACAACAGCGGAACAAGAGTTGTTCCAATCAGCACGACGCCGCCGCCCGCCATAAGCTGCTTCATGTGTTTGTTGCGGTGGAATAGGGAAATAAGAATAAAAAAACAGCGA
>CAYUSE010000189.1:0-3278 GCA_964447095.1 uncultured Lachnospiraceae bacterium
GCTCCCATACAGGATGGCATCACCATACTGATAGAAGAACCTGCCATTTAAAATCATTGCTCCGCCTTAAAATTGCATTTATTCTTGACAGCAGAACTGCTAGCTTAAAAGGCTTCGTGATATAATCATCAGCTCCGATGTCAAGCCCCATTATAATGTCTGTTTCCTCGTCTGCGGCAGTTAGAAAAATAATCGGCACTTTTGACGTTTGACGAATTTTTCTGCATAGGTCAAAACCGCTTCCGTCGGGAAGTGATACATCTAAAATCACCAAATCATATTTCCCGTCAGACCATATCTCGTCTGCCTCACGGCTTGTACGGGCAATATCCAATTTATAACCCTGTTTCTTTATGGCAAACGACAGCCCGTTTATTAAACTTAAATCATCTTCAATTATCAGTATTTTCATTTTTCTGCTCCTTTTACAGAATAATTTTCAAATAATATTATATACGGCTTAATAAATAAAATCAAGGATTCTGGCAGCGTAATTTTTTTTGTTTATGTTATATAACACTTTTTTAGCTATTGAAATTGCTGTTTATACAGATTTGTTTGCAATTTATAATCTGTTATGTTATAATAAATTTAATATTTAAAATTAAAAATTATTATTAAAATATGTTAAAATAAAATTAAGAGGAGGGTATTTTATGAAAAAATTTACGGCGGCAGCTCTTACGCTAAGCATGATAATGACATCATGCCCGTTTGCATTTGCCGAAAACGAGGCTGAACAGCCGACAGACGGAGGCGCAGTGTCGGGATATGTTTCGGCACAGAGCGGCGATTTGAAGCTTGCAGGCACGGACAAAACCCCGACTATTTATGTTGACGGCAAGGATTTTGAGGGAGTAGTGCGCGCAGTTGATGATTTGAAAGAGGATATTCAGACTGTTACGGGAAAAGAGCCTGTTATCACAAATGAAATTAAAAAAAGATTTCTGGTAGGAGGAGGCACGTCAGGCTTTTTTGTGGAAGAAGACAGTATGTATGTAGGTCCTTATGAAGATGTTGATATTGATAACGCAGAGTGCTATGTTGCGGCATACGACCGCAATGGAGCTCTTGCAGGAGTGGAAAAAGCGGACAGACAAATAAAAGATGAACGTCATAACGGTTTTGAATTTGATACAGTTATTGAGAGACCTGCAGGCGGAAAGCTGAAGGCGTTTATATGGCAGAATATGGAGCCGCTTACAGAGGCGATAGCCCCAAATAAAACGAGCACACAATTTCCGCTTGATGATGTTGATATTGTAGTCGGTACACTTGGTGAGAGTGAGGTTATTGATAACCTTGCGAGCAACGACAAAATTGACGTAAGTGAAGTAGAGGGCTTATGGGAGAGCTTTACGATACAGAATGTTAACGATACGCTTGTAATCGCAGGAAGCGACAAGCGTGGCACTATCTACGGCATTTATGACCTTTGCGAGAAAATGGGCGTTTCGCCGTGGAGCTTCTGGGCTGATACAGTTGTGCCGCACGAGGACAATTTGTACATAAATCTTCCCGAGGGCGGTTATACCGAAGGCGAGCCAAGCGTTCAGTACAGAGGTATTTTCCTTAACGACGAATTTAACATGTCTGAGTGGTCAAAGTCAATGGGCAATACAGGCAAGAATATGAACAATGCGACTTATGAAAAGCTGTTCGAGCTTTTGTTAAGATTAAAGGCAAATTATTTGTGGCCTGCAATGCATACATATTCAACCGCTTTCAATAACACGGACGGCAACGCTGAATTGGCGGACAAATACGGTATTGTCATGGGTTCGTCGCACTGCGAACCGCTTCTCAGAAACAATCTCGGCGAGCTGTACAATTTCCAGCAGGAATGGATAGCAGAACACCCAGATAAAAAGCTTTATATCAACACAACAGACGACGCGAAAAACAATGTGTCGTGGATGTGGACGGATAAGGACGGAAGCGGCAACGCGGTTGACAACAAGGAATTTTTGACAGATTATTGGCGCGCCCGAGCTAAGGCGAACGGTGGATATGAAAATACATATACTCTTGGTATGCGCGGAGTTCACGACGGCAAATTCAATACAAATATGAATCAGAAAACCGCAATGACGGAAATTCTTGCGGCGCAGAGACAAATTTTAACCGAAGAATTATGCAATGACGGAAAGAAAATTACGGATATTCCGCAGATATTTATTCCGTATAAGGAAATGCTTGATTTGTATAACGGCGGTCTTAAAGTACCTGATGACGTAACGCTGATGTGGCCCGACGATAATTTCGGCTATATACGTCAGCTTCCGACGGAAAAGGAACGCGAAAGAAGCGGCGGCGCAGGTATTTACTATCATTTATCATATTTCGGCAGACCGACAAGCTATTTGTGGCTCGGCACAACTCAGCCGGGTCTTATCCGCGAAGAAATGACAAAGGCATACGATATGGGCGCGCAGAAAATATGGGTCGCAAATGTCGGCGACTTAAAGCCTGCGGAAACTGAAATAGAATATTTTCTTGACCTTGCGCGAGATGTTGAGACTGTAAGAAATACGGATATAGGCGATTGGTTAAAGAATAGGGCAAAGCGTGATTTTGGATTTGATGAGGAAAAGGCAGAGGAATATGCGGATGTTAAATTGAAGTATTACGAGCTTGCCAATTCAAGACGTCCCGAGCATTTTGCAAACGGTCTGTTCAGCACGGAATTCGGCGACGAGGGACAAAGAGTTATTGACGGCTATGCGGAAATAGAAAACCGCGCGTCCGCGCTTTACAATACGCTTTCGGAGGACAGAAAGCCGTCGTTCTATGAGCTTATGCTATACCCAATAAAGGGCGCGGGCAACATGGCTAAAAAGTATATTTATTCCGATAAGTCCAAGCTCTACACTGAAAAGGGCTACGGAGCGGCGGCTAATAAATATGCGAAAATGTCGGACGACGCATATCAGGCGGTTGTTGACGATACAGCCGAATATACGTCAATGCTCGGCGGCAAATGGGCTAAGATGATGAACCCGTATCAGACACAGCTAAAGGGTTCGTTCGGCGGACCGATTTCAGGTAAGCTTGAAAACGCAACAGTGTCAGAGCTTCCATATACAAATATGAAGGTCGTAGTAGAGGGCAATCAGAATTATCTTAGCTTTACAAACTATTCTGTTGAACCGAAATTTATAGACCTTATAAATACAGGTACAGGATCATTTGAATGTAAAGCAGAAACCTCCTCAGAATGTATTAAATTTAATAAAACGAGCGGAGCAGTTGCAGATAACGACAGAATTTATGTAGGC
>CAYUSE010000190.1:0-3214 GCA_964447095.1 uncultured Lachnospiraceae bacterium
GAGAGGAAATAATGCTTGAAACGGAACTAAAAAGCATAATCACGGAAGAAATTTATGAAAAGGTCAAAAATTCGTTTTTGTGGGACAGCTCGTATGAGCAGATAAATTATTATTACGGCGATACGAACGGGATATTGAGGAAAGAGCGTATTACTGTCCGTGTCCGCGAAAAAAACGGAGTTTTTAAACTGCAGATAAAACAGCATAAAAATTCGGGAGGCGCGCTGCAGATTTGTGAGGAAACGGAATGCGATATTGACGGCGTTCCTACAATGCTTGACGCAAAAACAGCGCTTAGCGTAACGGGTATTAACTGCGGCGACTTGTTCTTAATGGGGAAAGCCTTAACTGTCAGAAGCAGTCTGATGTGGGATAGTAACACAGAAATATGTCTTGATAAAACATCATATTTTGATATTACAGATTACGAAATTGAGGTTGAATATACAGATAAAATAAAGACGGAGCTTATGGAAAAGCTTAGTTCTTTCGGCATAGGATTTCAGGAGGACACAAAGGGTAAATTTTCACGGTTTTTAGCGGAATATAAAAGACTGGGCAGTTCCGACAACAAGTAGTTTTTATGGATAGGAAAAAGAATTCAAGAAAATAGTGAAATTTCTCTTGACAAAACGGTACGCGTGTGTTATTATATTAAAGCTGACGGCTCGTTGGTCAAGCGGTTAAGACTCCGGCCTCTCACGCCGGCAACGAGGGTTCGATTCCCTCACGAGTCACCACAAAAAAATCCGAACCATTATGGTTCGGATTTTTTATGCTTATTTGGTTTTTCAGTTTATAACAACGGGAGTTGTGTCAATTTTTAAGCTCTTGAGAGCGTCGAAGTTATACTGAATATCGCCTGATTGGAGAAGAAGCGTGTTCGCATAGCCGATAGTCGGAACATAATTGTCATACAATGCAAATTCGCCCTTTTGACCTGTAAGCGACTTAAAGGTAAACTTTAGAATTTTGCCGCTTCCGACAACAGCGTTTTGGTCATCTATTGTGACATGAGCAGTTTTTAAAATATCATCACCGTATTCTGTGTTATCAGCGTGAATTGAACTGCTTAAATCTTCGCCGTCCTTTGAAAGCAATGTGCTTGAAACAAGCTCAAAGTTGACCTTGTCATATTTAAGTCCTACGGAGCAAGCCGTAACCCAGGCGTTTGCATACTGTCCCATACCGTTAAGATTTACGATAAGGTCTACAGTATCGCCTGCTTTAGCCTCTGTCGCCTCTGATGAAAGAGTGAATACAGCTGAGTTTTCCTCGGACTGCGTGCCTGAGGTAATATCAACTCTGTATTTTTCCTGATCCCAATCAACCGTTGTGTTGAGCGCTTCGCTTATTGCTCTTAGAGGAATAAGTGTTCTGTCGTTCTGTATCTGCGGCGGAACGTCAAGCGTTGCGACTGATTTGTCTGCATGAAGCACGCTTGTGAAGGTATAAACCTCCATCTCTGCATTGTCGATTGTAAGAACAATATGCTTAATATTATCCTCGCTGTCAATTGTGACTTTGCGTTCTGCATCGTCCCATTCAACTGTTGCGCCAAGCGCCTCAAATACTCCTCTTGCGGGAACAAGCGTCCTGTCATCCTTAATAATTGCCTTTTGATCACTAAATACAATCTCCGAACCGTTTATGTAAACGCCGGGATTTGCGTTTTCGGCAGCAAGCGCGGCAGAAGTACCGGCAAGCATTGCTGAAGTCATCATCAGGCTAACTAATTGTTTTTTCATGTGTTTTAACTTCCTTTCTGAAATGGTTTGCTTTAAGTATAACATAAAAAAATAAAATGCACAATAAAAAAATTAAATTTTTTTCAATTTATATATGGAAAAACCGCAAAAAATATTGTATAATAGATATATATACCAAAAATGAAGGGAGAAGCGGCATACAGAATGGAAGAATTTTTAAATTATGCTTTAAAATATATCCAATTACTGCGGATAAGCGACTTTATTGATATAGGAATAGTTTCAATAATTATATATTATATTATAACGCTTTTAAGAGATACGCGCGCAATGCAGCTTATTAAGGGACTGCTTGTGCTTTTCGCGGTGTTTTTTCTGAGCCGCTGGCTGCACTTTAATGCGCTGAATTATATTCTGAGCGGAGCTATGCAGATAGGACTTTTTGCGCTTATTGTAATTTTTCAGCCGGAACTCCGCAATATACTTGAAAGAATGGGACGCTTTAAGGTCGGAAAAATTATAGATTTTGCGGTAGATAATGAAAATGACAGCATTGCGATGATGATTGAATCTGTTGCAAAGGCTACAGCCGATATGTCGGCGACTAAAACAGGCGCGCTTATTGTAATTGAGCGGGAAACGCGTCTGGGTGAATACATAAGCACAGGAACAGTGCTTGACGCAAATGTTACAAGCAGCTTGCTTGAAAATATATTTGTTCCGAATACGCCGCTTCATGACGGCGCGGTTATAATACGCAAAAATAAGATTGTTACGGCAGCGTGCCTTTTGCCGCTTACCGCAAACAACAATCTTTCCCGCGAGCTTGGAACGCGCCACAGAGCCGCGATAGGCCTAAGCGAGGCGACAGACGCCATAGTTGTTGTCGTAAGCGAGGAAACGGGAAAAATATCGCTTGCCAGAAACGGCTCGCTCACGCGTAATTTATCGCAGGAGTCGCTTGCGAAGGCGCTTCAGAAAATATTGCTCCAAAATACAGAAACTGTTGAGCCGATAGATAAAATAAAGTTTTGGAGGTCGCTGAAATGAAAAAACTGAAATTTCAAAAGCATAAGGAAAAAGCCAAGATTATTATTTTATCCGTTATTCTTGCGGTTGTCGCATGGGTTGCTATTGTGTGGGTGGATAATCCTGTTACAACTACAACACTGTCGGGAATAGACATCAGGTTTATAGGTGAAAAGGAGCTTCGCGACAGGGGACTTGTGATTATCGGGAAAAAAAATATCCCTGAAATGTCCGCGTCGGTGAGCGGAACGAGAAACGATTTGATGCAATATATGGATCATGTTTATATGGAGGCAGACGCTTCGGAAATAACGGAGGCGGGAGAATACGAGCTTCCCGTTACGGTATCGCTTCCGAGTTCTCATTTAACGCTTAAAAAGCAAAAAACCGAAAATGTTCCGGTTACGATTGAAAAGCTTGCGGAAAAAGAAATAGATGTTCGCGTGAAACAGACGGGAACACTGAAGGATAGAACG
>CAYUSE010000191.1:0-3214 GCA_964447095.1 uncultured Lachnospiraceae bacterium
TAATGAGCATTATTCCCGCAAACGGCTTTACAACAGCATACAATGCTGATTTTATACCAGCCGCAAAATGGCTTGCTAAATTCTTTATCTCAATGGCAATGTGCGCAATCGGGCTTAACACGAATATTATAAACCTCATAAAAAAAGGCGGCAAACCTATAATAATGGGACTTGCCTGCTGGATTATGATTACTGCCGTATCGCTCGGAGTGCAATACCTTACGGGAATTTACTTTACAAATATTTGATAATAAAATACATAAAAATATGGAACAGTCCGCGGACTGTTCCATATTTTTTATTCATATAAATGCTCTAATATCAAGCATACCTCAGCCTTTGACGGAACGCGCGGATTTGTAGCGGTACACGCGTCAGCAATAGCCTTTTCCGCCATAGAGTCAACAGCGTTCATGTACTCGGTTTTATCAATTCCGCACTGCGAGATTGAAATCGGGATATTCATTTCCTTCAGCATAAACTGAATCCAGCCCACAAGCGCGCGTATAGTCGTAATTTCATTAAAGTTGTTCACGCCCAAAAGCTTTGCAACATTGACGTATTTTTCAACGCATTTGGGATATTCCTTCTGGCTTTTTGAATGTTTGTTTATTCCCGAATTGTATTCGATTACATGCGGCAGTAGCATGGCGTTCGCGCGTCCGTGCGGAATATGGAATTTTGCTCCGACAGCATGCGCGATACCGTGATTTAAGCCCAGCGACGCACTGTTAAAGGCAAGTCCGGCAAGACATGACGCAACATGCATTTTCTTGCGAGCGTGCGTGTCGTTGTTGTCGAGATACGAGCGCAGAAGAAATGTTCCGCAAATTTCAATCGCCTTTTCCGCAAGCGCAGCGGAAAACTCGTTATTATTTATGCTCACATAAGCCTCAATCGCATGAGTTAAAACGTCCATTCCCGTGTCGGCAGTTACGTTCGCTGGTACGCTTTTTACAAGGTCTGCGTCCAAAATCGCCTCTGTAGGAAGCATGGTATCCGACACAAGCGGATATTTAATATCCTTTGCAGGGTCTGATACCACAGCAAACGACGTGACCTCCGAGCCTGTTCCAGAGGTCGTCGGGATTGCGATCAGCGCTGTTTCCTTTTTTGACGCCCTTACGGCAAATTCGCGGATTGATTTTGCGCTGTCAATCGCACTGCCGCCGCCGATTGCTATTACGCAGTCGGGCTCGTATTCAAGCATTGCCTTTACGCCCTCCATGATTTTCTCAATCGGCGGGTCGGGCACAACGTCCGAAAATACTTCAAATTCCGTGTAGCCGTCATTCAGACGGTATGTAATCATCTGTAACATTCCGCTTTTTGCAACAAACGGGTCTGTTATAATAAGCGCCTTTTTGTACGGCAATTCTGACAAACGGTCAAGCGCGTTGTCGCCGAAATATATTTTTGTTCTGATGTCAAAGCTTTTCATAATTGTAACTGCTAACTCCTTCCACTAATTAAATCTGAAAGTATATTACAAATATTATACAATATTTTCATTCCTTTTACAAGAGGATTTTCTAAAAAAATTTACTGCCGACCTTGAAATTTATACTATTGTATGATAAAATAAAAAATGAGCAGTTTTATAATGAGATTAGCTGAGTTTTTAGAGATGAGAGGAGACAAAACAATGAAAGAACTATTAAAAAAAGCGGCGGCAAGAGAAAATCTGACCCGTGAGGAAGCGGCATACGCTATGGATCTGATACTTGAAGGAAAAGCATCCGAGATAGAAATGGCAGGCTTTCTGACTGCGCTCAGGACAAAAGGCGAGACTGTTGACGAAATCATAGGCTGTGCTCAAATGATGAAAGCAAAGGCAGGAAGAGTGAATTTAAACACCTCGGACTATATTGACTTTGTCGGAACGGGCGGCGACGGAACAAACACGTTTAACATCTCGACAACTGCAATGATAGTATGCGCCACAGCAGGCGTTACAATTGCAAAGCATGGAAATCGGGCATCCTCGTCAAAGAGCGGTTCGGCGGATTTATTAGAGGCTTTAGGAATTGAAATTATGTTAGAACCCGAACAGGTCAGCTAATGTATAAATGATATAGGCGTCGTCTTTATGATTGCACAGAAATTCCATAATGAGATGAAAAATGTCGCAAATGTAAGGAAAGAGCTTGGAATAAGAACAATTTTTAATATGCTCGGTCCTCTTTCCAATCCATCATGCGCAACAAAGCAGGTTATCGGCGTGTTTGACGATGCGACAGTTCCCGTATTTGCCAATGTTATGAAAGCAATGGGCGTAAAAGACGCTCTTATCGTCCACGGCGGCGACGGTATGGATGAAATAACAACAACTACTACAACTCTTGTAAATGAAATAAAAGACGGAAAAATTACAGAATACAAAATTGACCCTGCCGATTATGGCATAGCATACTCAAATCCTGCCGATTTAAAGGGCGGCGACGCAGAGGAAAACGCGAAAATTGCCCTCGATATTTTTAACGGCAAAAAGACCGCGAAGCGTGATATTGTCGTACTTAACGCGGCGGCAGGCATATATATCGGCGGCAAGGCAAAATCGATAGCCGAAGGCGTGGAGCTTGCCAATGAAATAATTGACAGCGGCAAAGCAAAGGCAAAGCTTGACGAGCTGATTGCAAAAACACGCGCTCTTGCGTCAAAATAACGGAGGGCAAAATATGTTTATGGATAAAATTCTCGCGTCAACACGGCTTCGCGTTGAAAAAGCGAAGAAAAAAACAAGCGTATCGGCTCTTATTAAGTCGCTGGATAATGCGGATTTAAAAAAAGGGCAATTCAAGGATGCTCTTTTATCACACGACGGCGTTTCGATTATCGCAGAAATTAAAAAAGCTTCTCCGTCAAAAGGACTTATCCGCACCGATTTTGACCATATAAAAATTGCCGAGGAATATTCAAAATGCGCTATTCAGGCAATGTCGGTTCTGACTGAGCCCGAATATTTCAAGGGCGATTTGTCGTTTGTAAAAGATATTTCGTCCACATTTAATATTCCCGTTTTACGCAAGGATTTTGTAGTTGACGAATATCATATTTACGAAGCGAAGCTTGCAGGAGCAGATGCTGTTCTGCTTATTATGGCGGCATTAACAGACGCTTAATATAAGAAATTCCATACTCTTGCCGACAGTCTGGATCTTGATGTTCTTGTTGTAACCCACAATGAGGAGGAAGTTAAGCGTTCGCTTGAATA
>CAYUSE010000192.1:0-3193 GCA_964447095.1 uncultured Lachnospiraceae bacterium
GCAATCGCGCTTACGGCAATACTTTTTACAGCTCTTTTCACTGTCGTAAGTGTATTTATTGAAAATATACAGCTTCAGACCATGCGTCAGGCAGGCGGCGACGGTATGGCGTATTTAAAATATATCACAGATGAGCAGTATGACGACATAAAAGACCATCCGCTGATTGACAGAATTTCATATAACAGGATGATATGCGACGAGGTCATAAGCGATGAGCTTTTAAAGCGTCATGCCGAAATATATTATATGAACGACGTCGGAATAGAGCTGGGCTTCTGCACTCCTACACACGGTCACAAGCCCGAAGCGGAAAACGAGATAATAATGGACACACGTGCAATGAAGCTTCTCGGACTTCCCGAGGAGGTCGGCGCGCCTGTCACGTTTAAGCTGAAAATTCACGGAGGCGAAATCGTTGAACGCAATTTTGTACTCTCGGGATGGTGGGAGGCTGACCCAACATTTGATATGGCATCTATTATGGTAGTCTCAAGGGCGTATATAGATGCTCATATGGATGAGCTTTACAACAGCTACAGTGAAAACTATGAAATGACAGGTGTTATAGGCAGTTATGTAATGTTTAAAAACTCGTTTGGTCTGGAAAGCAAGCTGGAGCGTATAATAACCGAAAGCGGTTATTCAATGGACGAAAATGCGCCGAATTACATTGCGTCAAACGTGAATTGGTCGTATATGTCGAGCAATTTTAATTTGGATATACCTACTGTAATGTCTGTAATAGCGGCTATTGCGCTTATAATATTCACGGGCTACCTGATAATATATAACATTTTCCAGATTTCCGTAATTAAGGACATACGTTTTTACGGACTGTTAAAAACGATAGGCACAACAGGCAAGCAGGTAAAAAAGATTATACGCCGTCAGGCGCTCGTATTGTCATGTATCGGTATCCCGATAGGACTTATCGCGGGATATTTCATAGGTACGGCTATTGTTCCGCTTATTATGAATCAGAGCACATATGCGGGCGCAGACTTTACAACAAGCGCAAACCCGCTTATATTTGCCGGAAGTACGGCTTTTGCGCTTATAACTGTTGCGATAAGCACGGCAAAGCCCGGGCGTATCGCGGCGGGTGTATCGCCCGTTGAGGCTGTAAGATATACCGATAATACAAATACCAAAAAGAAAAAACGCAAATCCAGAAACGGCGGAAAAGTCGGCGGTATGGCGGCGGCAAATTTAGGACGGAATAAAAAGCGCACAACGCTTGTTGTAATTTCAATGGCATTATCGCTTGTTCTGTTCAACACAATTTATACACTGAGTATCGGTTTTGATATGGATAAGTTTTTATCAACCTTTGTGGAAACGGATTTTCTTGTTTCACACGCAAATATGATAAACTACAGCTATAGCGGAGAGGACGACACTGTAACCGAAAGCGTGATTTCGGCAATAGAAGCGCAAAGCGGTTTTAAAGAGGGCGGACGATTCTTTGCGGATATAAGGGACACGGAATGCTTCAGAGTTAAGCCCGACGGCAGAGATACTCACTACCTGCGCGTAAATGAGGACGATAACGGGAACTATTTCTGCGCCGTTTACGGCTTGGAGGATTTTCCGCTTAGCAATTTAAAGGCGCTGGAAGGCGAGATTGACTATGAAAAGCTGAAAACAGGAAAATATATTTTAGAGGGTGTACAAACGGACGACAATCATAATCCCATACCTGAAACCTCGCATTATAATATAGGCGATATAGTAACACTTTGCAATTACAGGGGTAACGGTGAGACCATAGCGGACAATGAATATACCGAATACCGGTATGAGGTTATGGCAAAGGTTGAGGTAAACACCTTTACAAATTCGTGCAGAAGCGGATTTGACTATTCATATTATTTGCCAGCCGAGGTATATAAAACAATGGTTCAAAATCCGGGTACAATGAGCTATGTATGTAATGTTGAGGATGGCACAGAGCCTGCAATGGACGTATTTTTACAGAACTATACCGAGAACGCTGAGCCGACTATGGCATATTCGTCAAGGCAGACAAAGGCAAATGAATTTAAAGGTATGCAAAATATGGTATTGATAGTCGGCGGAGTGCTTAGCCTTATAATAGGACTAATCGGAGTGCTGAATTTTATAAATTCAATGCTTACAAGCATACTCACAAGAAAGCGCGAGTTTGCAATGCTTCAATCCATCGGTATGACATCGAAACAGCTTCGTGGAATGCTTATAGCCGAGGGACTGATGTACACCGCATCATCAGGAGCGGTATCGCTTGCGCTCGGAGCAGGAGTATCGGCTCTGCTTGCAAATACTGTTGCAAAATCATTGTGGTTCTTTACTTATCAATTTACGCTTCTTCCTCTTATAATAACCATTCCAATACTTTTAATAATAGGAATATTGCTTCCTATACCAGTATTGAAATCAGTAGAAAAGCAAAGTGTTGTTGATAGATTGCGTGAAAATGAAGTATAGTCAAATTATCGTTTTGTCAGCTCGCGTACAATGATAATCACACCGATGACAAAAACAACGGAGCTTACGGCAATAATAAAAAGTAAAATCGGCAGAGTGAACGGGGAAGAGGGCGCGTAATCGGGATTAGGCGTTGACCAATTCGAGTTTTCAAATGATTTTTTCGGACTGTAGAGCATGGCCTCATCGGAGGTTAATAGACTTTCGCCCATACCGAGGCGTATAACTGAATACGGCGGAGTTTCATTTTTTCTGAGAATAGCAAAGCTGTATTCAGGAGTCGCTTTGCCGTTTTCATAGTAAATATCACTGAAAATTACATAGTAAATATTTCCGCCAAGCTCATAAACGCCGTTTAAGTCGCGTATTTCAGTATTGAAGTCGGCGTTAAAAATATTTTTATAATAATATAAAGTTCCCTAGTTGCAGAAGTTGCGTTCTATGAGAGCGTTTATCGGAGGATGCTCGGGATTGACGCCGAAAACGGTTTTCAGAATTTGGTCGATATATTCCGCGCTTACCATGGAAATATCATCAAATCCGATATTGCTTCCGTTTTCGGCAGTTTGATATGTGTTTTGGATAACAGGCAAAAAATTTTTGTGCGTGCATAGAAGATGCAGCATAAGCTTGTCAATATCATAATTTTGATTGTCGAGGGTCAGTATGTCGGAGCAGGCAGAAAGTCTGGAAATAATGTTATTCCGGTCCTCCTAGGTAAGCT
>CAYUSE010000193.1:0-3177 GCA_964447095.1 uncultured Lachnospiraceae bacterium
CGACGGGCTCGCCGTCCGAAAGCGCGAGCAGAACGACCTTTGTGTCTATGTCGTGTTTTACGTCGTTGTAGCTTTCCTCGAGCGCCGCGAGATGCTCCGTTCCCGCAAGCTCGCGGTATTTCACGAACGCCTCGCGCGTAATGTTCATTATCGAGGGTATGTCGTCGTAATTCGCTAAACGCACCTGAAACAGGGATTGATAGTATATTTCCATTTTTTACACATCCTTAACCCATTAGTGTAGCCATGACTGCTTTCTGCGCATGCAGGCGATTTTCCGCCTCGTCAAATATAACGCTCTGCTTGCCGTCTATAACGTCCTCCGTCACCTCAAAACCGCGGTATGCGGGCAGACAGTGCATAAATATCGCGTCCGCTTTTGCGTGCGCGAACAGCTCCTTATTTACCTGATACGGCATAAATATCTTTTGGCGTTCAGCCTTTTCAGCCTCCTGACCCATTGAAACCCATGTATCGGTATATACAACATCCGCGTCCTTTATCGCTTCAACGGGGTCTTGTGTCAGAACAAGCGATTTGCCGCTTGCCTTAAAGTCCGCCTTTGCGTTTTCAACAACCTCCGCGTCACACCGATAGCCCTCGGGCGTCGCGATTGAGCAGTCCATTCCCGCTTTCGCACAGCCGTACATCAGCGAGTGCGCCATATTATTGCCGTCGCCGATATACGCGAGCTTTAAGCCCTCTAATTTGCCCTTATGCTCGTACGCCGTCATCAAATCGGCAAGCACCTGACACGGGTGCAGCAAATCGGTCAGCGCGTTGATTACGGGAATATTTGCCTCCTCCGCAAGCTCCAGAACATCGCTGTGCGCATAAGTCCGTATCATAATTCCGTCAAGGTAGCGTTCAAGCACTTTCGCGGTATCGTGTATCGTTTCGCCGCGTCCGAGCTGAATGTCGTTTGACGACAGGAACAGCGGATAACCGCCGAGCTGCGTCATGCCGACCTCAAATGAAACACGCGTCCTTGTTGACGATTTCATGAAAATCATTCCGAGCGTTTTCCCCTTTAAAACAGGGTGGGGAATACCGCTCTTTAGTTCCTTTTTTAGCTTTAAACCGAGCTTTAATAAATCCGTTACTTCCTCTGCCGTTAAGTCGTGTAAGCTGATTAAATCTTTCATTTTAAAATCCTCCTAATACCTTGTCTAATTCATTTACAAATAAATCTATATCGCTTTCGTTTATTATGAGCGGCGGCGCAATTCTTATTGTATTCCCGCCACAAAGGCTGGTAAGAAAGCCGTCCTCAAACAGTTTGTTGAATACGTCTTTTGCAATTTCCGTTTTCAGTTCAATGCCGATAAGCAAGCCCGCCGAGCGGACTTCCGTAATTTCGCTGTGCTTTTTTTGCAAATCAAGCAGCTTTTCGCGGAAGATTTTGCCCATTTTATCCGCGTTTTCAACAATATGCTCCTCCTCAAAAATATCGAATACCGCGCAGCCTGCCGCCGTTGACAGCGGATTTCCGCCGAAGGTCGTGCCGTGGTCGCCTGGCTCAAATGCCGCCGCGACTTTATCCGACGAGCATACCGCGCCTATCGGAACGCCGCCGCCGAGAGCCTTTGCGGCAGTGAAAATATCGGGATTTACGCCGTAGAGCTGATGCGCGAATAAATGTCCCGTTCTGCCCATACCCGTCTGAACCTCATCAAATATAAGCAGAATGTCTTTTTCATCGCATAATTTTCGCAGCTTTTTTACGTACTCCAAATCCATGGGGTGAACGCCGCTTTCGCCCTGAATAAGCTCAATCATAATTGCAGCCGTCTTATCCGTGACCGCGTTTTCAACTGCCTCGTAATTATTCGGCTCGACCTGAATAAATCCTGGTGTAAGCGGTCTGTACGGCTTTTGGTACTTCTCCTGACCTGTCGCGGCAACTGTCGCGAGCGTTCTGCCGTGGAAGGATTTGTCGAGCGTTATAATCTCGTATTTGTCCTTGCCCTGCTTATAGAAGTAGATTTTCGCAAGCTTAAACGCGCCCTCGTTCGCTTCTGCGCCGCTGTTGCAGAAAAACGCCTTGTCGGCAAAAGTGCTGTCAACAAGCTTTTTTGCCAATTTCGCCTGATTTTCTATGTAGTAAAGGCTTGACGTGTGAATTACCTTGTCAAGCTGATTTTTCAGCGCGGCTATGAATTTTTCGTAACCGTGACCGAGCGCGTTTACCGCGATACCGCCGAGAAAATCGTAATATTCCCTGCCGTCGCCGGCAAAAAGCTTTAAACCCTTGCCGCCCGTAAAACAGACAGGTAAACGGTCGCCGAAAGTGTTCATATAATATTTTTTATCGAGTTCAATAATTTCGTTCAGCATAATAAACCCCTCTTTTAAAATTATGAAAATAATTATACACCTTATTGAATAAAAATGCAAGTGTTTTTTTAAAATATTTGAGTTTTTATTGATTTTATTTACTATTTATGAATATTATTCATTATTTTTGCATAAAATTCATTTTTTCGATATGCTCCAAAAGTGCCTCGCAGCCCTTTGACACGTCCTCGTATGTCGCGTCAAAGTCGTGCGTGAACCACGGGTCGGCGACGTCGCGCGGACTGTCCGTAAAATCAAGCATCAGGCTGACTTTTCCGTCTTTGTCCCCGCCGAAAGCGCGCAGCATATTGTGGCGGTTTTCGCCGTCCATTCCTATTATATAGTCGTATTTTTCGTAATCAGTCTTTGTAATCTGAACGGCGCGGTGATTTCCTACGGGAATACCGACCTCGCGGAGCTTGTTTACCGTGCCGTGATGTACGCCGTTGCCGATTTCGTCCGTGCTTGTCGCCGCGGAATTTATGTAAAATTTGTCGGCAATGCCGCGCTTTTTAACCATGTCTTTCATCACATATTCCGCCATTGTGCTTCTGCAAATATTGCCGTGGCACACAAAAAGTATATTTACCATAGTATTTCTCCTTATTTACAATTACTGTGATATATTGTATCATAATTTAAGTATATTTGCAAATTATATTCCGCATACACCGCAGAAAATTGCAAAACAGACAAAAAAAGACAAAATTTAAAATCATAACTATAAAACACTAACAATTTATATGAAAAATAGTTGACAATCAACCGTTTCACTGATAAAATAGAATAGTATAAAATTACGCCCTAAACGGGTGTAAAATACCCGCAAAATGCCATACG
>CAYUSE010000194.1:0-3169 GCA_964447095.1 uncultured Lachnospiraceae bacterium
GGCGAGATTATATGAAATGCAAAGCATTGAACGGGAAAAACGCGGCGCCGGCTATAAATATATAGCCGGCGTTGACGAAGCGGGCAGAGGCCCGCTCGCGGGCGCAGTTTACGCGGCTGCCGTGATACTCCCCGAGAACGTGTTTATAGAAGGACTAAACGACTCAAAAAAGCTTTCCGAAAAAAAACGGGAGGCGCTTTTTGATGTCATATGCGAAAAAGCGGTTGCATACAGTATTGCGAGCGTTGACGAAAAAAGAATAGATGAGATAAATATTTTAAATGCCACCTTTGAGGCAATGAATAAAGCCATTAACGGCTTAAAAATACAGCCCGATTATGTTTTAATAGACGGCAACAGAATAAAGGGAACAGATATTCCGCATGAAACCGTTGTAAAGGGTGACGCAAAGAGCGTTTCGATAGCAGCGGCGTCAATTTTAGCAAAGGTAAGCCGTGACAGATACATAACGGAAGCGGCAAAAACATACCCCGAATACGGCTTTGAAAAGCATAAGGGCTACGGCACGGCGGCGCATAATGAGGCAATTTTAAAATACGGCGCATGCCCGATACACAGAAAAACATTTTTAAAAAAACTACTGGGAGAAAAATAATGACAAAGGAAATCGGAGATTTCGGCGAAAAAGCGGCGAAAGAATATCTTGAAGAACACGGGTATAAAATCCTTAAAACCAATTTCCGCCTGAAAATGGGGGAAATTGACATAATCGCGAAAAAGGACGGCTGCACGGTGTTTGCAGAGGTAAAAACCCGCAAAAATGACGCTTTCGGAAATCCGAGCGAATATGTTAATTTCAAAAAGCAGGAAAAAATCCGCCGTACTGCCATGTGCTTTGTTCATTCTCTCGATACCGATATGAGGTTTGATGTAATCGAAGTCTATTACGGCGAGATGAACGGCAGATTTTTCGTAAAGAAAATAAATCATATAGAGAATGCTTTTTAGGGAGATTTTATGGAATATTCAATTTTTGACACGCACTGCGACACGCTGTGCGCTGTCCTTGACAAGGGCAAAGCTTTATACGAAAACGACTGTCATGTTGACATAAAACGAATGAGTGAATATAAAGCGTACACGCAGGTGTTTGCGTGCTTTATTGACCCCGTGTACAAAAACTGCGCAATGGAACGCTGTCTGCGTCTGATTGATACATATTATAAATCCGCGCCGAAAGGCTCAATTCTGAGCATTGAGGGCGGCGAGATGATTACTGATTTGGCGCAGCTTCGGATTTTACACAGGCTTGGCGTCAGAATGATTGCTCTTACGTGGAATTTTTCAAATCAAATTGCGTCGGGAGCGGCGGAACAAGACTGCAATCGCGGACTGACGGACTTCGGCAGAAGCGTAATCAAAGAAATGAACTGTCTGGGGATTTTTGCTGACGTGTCGCACTTGAACGACAAGTCGTTTTATGATATTGCAGAAATCTCAGATAAGCCTATTATCGCGTCACATTCTAATTCGCGCACGGTTTGCAGCTCACGGAAAGTCTGCCCCGTTGAGCGTAATCTCACGGACGAACAGTTTAAGATTATCGCAAAATCGGGCGGCTGCGTCGGGATAAATTTCTGCCCTGCGTTTTTAAATGAGAGCGGAAATGCCGATATTGAGGACATAATAAAGCATATAGAGCATTTTATGTCGCTCGGCGGTGAAAACCATATCGGAATAGGTGCGGATTTTGACGGAATTGACAGCCTTCCGCATGGTATAAACGGCTGTGAAGACCTGTATAAGGTGTTTGACAGGCTGTTGCAGATAAATTATACGGAAGAACAGGTAGAAAAAATCAGCCACGGAAATTTTGAGCGATTGTTTACGGAGGAATAAAATGCCGAGATTTTTTGCAGCGAGAGAAAATATAAGCGACACGGAAATTATAATAGACAATGAGGACGTAAATCATATAAGCCGCGTCCTGCGTCTGAGCGTGGGCGACAAAATCACAGTATGCGACGGAAGAGGCTTTGATTACACAGCTGAAATTGCCGAAATAGAGAGCAAAAGAATTATCTGTAAAATAGCGGAAAAACATAAAAGCGATACAGAGCCCAATATTGAAGTAACGCTTTTTCAGGGACTTCCCAAAGCGTCTAAAATGGATTATATTATTCAGAAAACGACGGAGCTCGGAATAAGCAAAATCGTGCCATGCGCGCTGTCGCGATGCGTTGTAAAGCTTGAAAACGAGAAAGTGGAGAGAAAAAAGACGGAACGGTGGCAAAAAATTGCAGAGGCTGCGGCAAAACAGTCGGGCAGGGGAGTTGTACCCGAAATTACAGCCCCGATAAGTCTTGACAACGCAATTGAAATGCTTAAAAACTGCGATATTTGCTTTGCGCCATATGAATGTGAGGAGGAAGGCAGCTTAAAAGATGTGTTGCTTTCAAAGAAAAATCCGAAAAAGGTAGGATTTATAATCGGACCGGAGGGCGGCTTTGACATATCGGAAATTGAAAAAATAAAAGCCGCAGGTATTCCGCTTGTAACGCTCGGTAAGAGGATTTTGCGAACCGAAACGGCGGGCGAGGCGGTGCTTTCAATGATTATGTACGAGATAGGGGATATAAATGCTTAAAGTTTACGCAATGAATGTAAGCGGGATTGACGCAGACGATAAACGGCTGCTTTCTAAAATGTCAAAAAAACGGCTTGTGAAAATAAACAGATACCGCATTGAGGAGAAAAAGAAACAGTCAATCGGCGCGGAACTGCTGCTTAATTATGCGCTTAAATCAAGCGAGCCCGTCGAATGGGAAACGGATGAAAACGGTAAATTATATGTCCCAGACAGTAAATATTATGTTAATTTGTCACATTCGGGAGATTACGCCGTATGCGCCGTATCGGACAGCGAAGTAGGCGTTGACATACAAAAAACCGGCACGGCAAATATGAAATTGGCAAAGCGGTTTTTTACTGAAGAAGAGTGTAAATTTATAGAAGAGGCAAAAAATCCCGATAACGAATTTTACAGGCTATGGACGAAAAAAGAAAGCCTTGTAAAAGCGGCAGGCAAGGGACTTGCCATACCGCTTTCGGACTTTTCCGTGCTTTTTGACACTGCGGAATATAACGGGAAAACATATAAATTCAAGGAATATTCCGTAAAAAGCAGCGGATATAAATTATGCGCGTG
>CAYUSE010000195.1:0-3150 GCA_964447095.1 uncultured Lachnospiraceae bacterium
GCCGACTACGCGAAAGAAATACGCCTTTCGGATATGCACAAAACGCTGTTTAAGCGTTTGCGCGCGGCAATGGATAAAATACGCAAAATCAACAATGACGGCGGTAAAAAGCTGATGATATATCAGTTAATCTCCGCAATTTCCACTGAGGGAATACTTGATTTTCTGATGTATTTTTATCTGTGCTACAGAATAATGGTGTCAAAAACGCTGATGTTCGGCGACCTTGCCGCGCTTACGAACGCAACATGGGCGTTTACGGGCAAAGCAGGGCAGTTTATCGACGTTTTAAGCGAGCTTAGCGAGGAAAGCCTGTATGTCGATAATTTCAGGGCGTTTCTGGCGTATAAGCCCTCAATCGAAAATCAGACGGGAAAAACGGCAGAGAATAAGCCGTCGGAAATATCGTTTAAAAATGTGTCGTTTAAGTATGAGGGCACGGAGGATTACAGTCTGCGAAATATTAACCTCAATATAAAGCCGTATGAGAAATTAGCGATAGTCGGATACAACGGCGCAGGAAAGTCAACGCTTGTAAAGCTTTTGATGCGCCTTTACGATGTTACCGAGGGCGAAATAACGGTTGACGGCATGAATGTAAGGGAATATTCCACCGACAGCTACCGCAGTCTTTACGGCTCGGTGTTTCAGGACTATAAGGTGTTCGCAGGAACGATTGCCGAGAATGTTGAAATGGATTTTGTTGATAAGACAAGACGCGGAGCGATTGAAAGCGCGCTTATAAAGAGCGGCTTTTCGGATAAGCTGAAACAACTTGAAAAGGGCATAGACACGCCGCTTACGCGCGAGTTCAGCGAAAACGGAGTTAATTTATCGGGCGGCGAGGAACAGAAAATCGCGATTGCGAGAATTTTTGCAAAAGAATGTTCATGCGTAATACTTGACGAGCCGTCAAGCGCGCTTGACCCGATAAGTGAATATAAGTTAAATCAGACTATGATGACATTATCCGAGCATAAGACGGTTATATTTATTTCACACCGTCTGTCTACGACCTGCATGGCAGACAGAATTATAATGCTTGAAAAAGGTGAAATTATTGAAGAGGGAACACATGACGAGCTTATGATGAAAAACGGTAAGTATGCAGAAATGTTTTTGAAGCAGGCAGAAAAGTACGCATAATTTGTGAGGAGTAACAAAAAAACAGAAATATAACCCCAAAATGTATAAAAAGATAATAAAAATGAAAATTATACATTGCAATATTCACTTTAATGTGATAAAATATATCATATTTACTGGAATTTGAAAGGGGTAAAATTATGACAACTTCAAACATTTTGATTATGGTTTCGATTGTTCTGTACCTTATTTTGGTTGTGGGCATCGGAGTTGTATTTTCAAAACGAAACAAAACAACGGACGATTTTTATTTGGGCGGCAGAAAGCTCGGACCGTACGTTACCGCAATGAGCGCGGAGGCGTCCGATATGAGCAGCTATCTGCTTATGGGACTTCCGGGACTTGCGTATTTTTCGGGACTTTGCGATGTTACGTGGACAATTATCGGACTTGCTCTCGGTACATATTTTAACTGGCTGATTGTCGCAAAGCGTCTTAGACATTACTCAAACCACAACAATTCAACAACAGTGCCGATATTCTTTTCGAACCGTTACGGTGATAAGAAGCATATCTTATCGGCTATTGCGGCAGTTGTAATTATTGTGTTTTTCGTGCCATACACAGCATCAGGATTTTCGGCATGCGGCAAATTGTTTGCGTCACTTTTCGGAGCGGATTATCACACGACAATGATTATAAGTGCGGCTGTAATTGCAGTTTATACAACGCTTGGCGGATTTTTGGCTGCGAGCTTTACGGACTTTATTCAGAGTATCGTAATGACTATCGCTCTTCTTGTCGTTGTGTTCTTCGGCGTTCACGCTGCTGGCGGAATATCGAATGTTGTGAGCAACGCGCAGGCGCTTCCGGGTTATCTGAGCCTTAACAGTACGTATGACGCGGCTGCAAATGCGGCTGCTCCGTATGGCTGGTGGACAAAGCTTTCAACGCTTGCATGGGGACTTGGATATTTTGGTATGCCGCATATTCTGCTCAGATTTATGGCGATTGAGAACCCGAAGAAGCTAAAGCTTTCAAGACGTATCGCGTCAATTTGGGTTGTAATTTCAATGTTTGTTGCCGTTTTAATAGGCGTTGTAGGATACAGCGTGTCGAAAGCAGGAGTTATCGCTGATTTGGGAGCGTCAAGCTCTGTAGCGGAAACTATTCTTGTTGAAATTGCAAAGGTTATAAGCTCACACGGCTGGTTTGCGGCTATTATAGCCGGCGTTATATTAGCAGGTATTTTGGCAGCTACCATGTCAACTGCCGATTCACAGCTTTTGGCGGCTTCATCAAGTGTATCGCAGAATTTGATGAAGGAAATTATGTTTAAGAATATCAGTGAAAAGACAATGATGATAGTTGCAAGACTTACCGTGCTTGTTATCTCGCTTATTGCAATAGTGATTGCATGGAATCCCG
Source organism: uncultured Lachnospiraceae bacterium (assembly GCA_964447095.1). Lineage (GTDB taxonomy): Bacteria > Bacillota > Clostridia > UBA1381 > UBA1381 > JALEPO01. The sequence goes on from CAYUSE010000195.1 coordinate 2,515, forward strand.
ACAGCTCGGTGTTCTCAATCGTGTCATTTGCGTGGGCAGGCTTCGGCGCGGCGTTCGGACCGACAATGCTTCTTGCGCTGTTCTGGAAACGATCGAATAAATGGGGCGCTTTGGCAGGTATGATAGCAGGCGGAATTATGGTATTTACGTGGAAGTACGGTATCGCGCCTATGGGCGGCTTCTGGAAGGTGTATGAGCTTCTTCCTGCGTTTATTATCGGCGGAGCGGCAAATGTTATTGTAAGCTTGCTTACACCTGCGCCCGAAAAGGAAATTGTTGAAGAATTTGAAACAATTAAAACAATAACGGATTGATAAAGCTAAATAAAAACACTGCTGAATTTCAGCAGTGTTTTTTTTACTTATTTTTCTATTTGTGCCTTTACAAGGCTTTCGCCGCAATAAATTTCACGAAGCTTTGGTTTCTCAATCTTTCCTGTCGGGTTTCTGGGAACGTCGGCAAATATAATCTTATGCGGACGCTTATACCGTGGAAGGTCTCCGCAAAATTCATTTATTTCGTCCTCTGTGCACGTATGGTCGGGTTTCAGCTCAATAATCGCCGCCGTGATTTCACCAAGTCGCTTATCGGGCAGACCGATTACCGCAACGTCTTTAATCGCGTCATGCTTACGCA
>CAYUSE010000196.1:0-3141 GCA_964447095.1 uncultured Lachnospiraceae bacterium
TGAAAACCGGTGACGGTTCCGCCGTCCGCGGGTTCGAATCCCGCTCTCTCCTCCAATTTAATATCAGTGCTTGCATACAAATCTGATTGCTAATTAGAACGGCGGCAATTTATTGACTGTATGCAGTTTTCTTTATGGAGAAGTACTCAAGAGGCCGAAGAGGCGCCCCTGCTAAGGGTGTAGGTCGGGAAACTGGCGCGAGGGTTCAAATCCCTCCTTCTCCGCCATTCAAACTACCTTGAAAATCGCTTGATTTCAAGGTTTTTTACTTTAGAAAGGAAAGCATGAAAAATGGAAATCAATTTAAAAAGAGACGGGCTTGTTCTTCGTGGTGATTTAATAAAGCCTGACAATACGGACAAATGCTCTGTTGCAATTATATTTCACGGTCTTATGAGCGACCGCGGAAATCTAAGACACAATATGTTTGCGGATATAGCTGACAGGCTTGTAAAAAATGGCATTGCAGCAATAAAATTCGATTTTAACGGACATGGCGCCAGCGACGGTGATTTTTCTGATATGAATGTTTACGGTGAAATACTTGACGCTGCAAAAATAATTGATTATACAAGAAAGCTTGATTGGGTAACGGATATTTATATAGTAGGTCACTCGCAGGGCGCGCTTGTAGGCGGAATGATTGCGGGATATTACCGTGATTATGTGAAAAAGCTTGTTATGCTTGCGCCTGCGGCGACGATAAAAGACGACGCTTTAAAAGGATCTTGCTTTGGAACGGAATATGACAGTTATCATATTCCTGAATATATGCCCATGAGAAATCTTGAAAAAGAGGAGTTTAAGCTTGGCGGACTATATTTCCGTATCGCTAAAACACTGCCGATTTATGAAACAACCTCTATGTTTGAAGGCAAGACACTGATTATCCACGGCAGCGCGGATGAGGCTGTCGGCGTTATAGGTGCTAAAAGATATGCTGAGTGTATGGACAACGTAACACTCAGGATTATAGAAGGCGAAACACACGGATTAGATACCTTTTCTCTTGAAAGCGTAATAGCCGATACGGTAGAATTTTTGAAAAACTGATTGGAATAGGGGAATATTACGGTTTTTCCAATGTGATATTTCCAATCTTTGCGGCTCTTAATTCGTCCAATATCATATTTGCAGCTCGTTCCATATCAATCTCGCCGCCTGAAATTACAAAGCCGCGTTTTCTACCGATTTTTTCGAGAATTTCATAGCCTTCAAGACCGTCAACAGTGTCTAATTTATATCTGGCGCATAATAAATCTGAATAATTATCGCGCAGAAATTCGCATAAACTGTAGGATAAAAGCTCGGTATTCATAATTTCGTCTTTGATTGCGCCTGTGTATGCCAGCCTCTTTGCAAGCGCCTGATCCTCAAATTTTGGCGGAAGAATACCGGGGGTATCTAAAAGCTCAATGTCGCCCTTAAGCCTTAACCATTGCTTGCCTCTTGTCACACCGGGACGGTCACCTGTTTTTGTGCTTGCTTTGCCAATAAGGCGGTTTATAAGACTTGATTTTCCGACATTGGGAATACCAACCATCATGATTTTAAGAGTTCTGTTTCTGCCTTTTTCCTTTTCACGATTGATTTTTTCCTGAATAAGCGTGCGCGCTTCGTTTGTTACCTTGTTAATTCCTGCCCCCGTCGCGCAGCTTATAGGAATGACTTTTAAGCCTTGCTCTTTGTAGGCGTTAATCCAAGCGTCTGTAAGGTTTTTATCCGCCAAATCGGCTTTATTCATTACCAAAAGACGAGGCTTGTTTTTTATTATATCGTCAAAATTCGGATTTCTGCCTGAATATGGAATACGGGCGTCGAGAATTTCAACGACAACATCAATGTATTTTAAATTTTCTTCAATCAAACGGCGCGTTTTTGCCATGTGACCCGGATACCATTGTAATGTTTGCATAAAGACCTCCTGTATTTCTAAAAAAGGCGTTGCCAAAATGCAGCGCCTTTTTGATTTATCTTGTTATACCTAATGAATTAAGCGGCCATATACGGGCTTGGGATTTTCCCAATATTGCCTCATAAGGAACCTGACCGAGTTCTGATGAACGGCTATCCTTACTGTGCGGACGGTTATCGCCCATGACAAACACCATGTCGTCTTTGACTGTTATCGGATATTCAACGGTCGGGTCGATAGAAGAAGTAATTCCCTCATAATAAGGCTCGTCAAGTTCTTCTCCGTCTACATAAACCTTACCGTCCCGTAAATCAAGGGTTTGACCGGGCATTGCTATTACTCGCTTAACATAATATTTCTTTTTTAGAGCATCCGGCATCTGACTGCTGTTTGTAAGCTTATCTATAAATGAAAGCTCATTCTTGCCTTCAGCCTTTGCCAAGCCTTCGTAATAAATTTCACGCTCAACATAATTGCTGTCGAGAATTATAATATCACCCTGACGCGGCTTATAATTTAATTTTGTCACAATAAGACGGTCGCCGTCAACAAGGGTGGGGAACATGCTTGAACCGTCAACCTTTACAACATCAAATATAAAGCCCTTTATTACTACAGCGATTGCAACGGCTATCGCTATAGTATAGAACCATTCCCATATTTCACGTCCGATACTGTTTTTTTGTTTTTTTTCAGATGACTGTATTTCAGGAATGCTATTTCCTTGCTCGCTCATAATTTTAAACCTCCGTTTAGTAAATTTTAATATATCATACCATACTTATGCAAAATATAAAATATGTATAATGTTAAATTTCTGTTAAAAATAAAGTTAAGATAAAAAGGGACATGCTTATGTCCCTTTTTGCGGAATTATATTCTTTCCTTAACCTTAGCGGCTTTACCAACTCTGTCACGAAGATAATAAAGTCTTGCACGTCTGACTTTACCTTTTCTGACAACTTCGATTTTCTCAATGTTGGGTGAGTTGACGGGCCATGTTTTTTCAACGCCTACGCCGTAAGAAATTCTTCTTACAGTAAACGTTTCCGCAATTCCGCCGCCCTGCTTTTTAATGATTGTGCCTTCAAACATCTGAGTTCTTGTTCTTGAACCCTCGACGATTTTCTGGTAAACCTTAACATTGTTTCCGACTACCAATTCAGGCAAATCTGTTCTTATTTGGTCTTTTGTCAAAGAATCAATGATAGCTTGTCTGTTCATCA
>CAYUSE010000197.1:0-3124 GCA_964447095.1 uncultured Lachnospiraceae bacterium
CAACAGGCTTGTGGTATCGCGTGAATTTGCCGAGGAATACGGCGCGGTCGTAATACTGAAAGGACATCATACAATAGTAACAGCTTCCGACGGAACGCAATATATTAGTATTACAGGCAATTCGGGCTTAGCGACAGGCGGCAGCGGCGACGTCCTTGCGGGACTTACCGTTTCGCTTGCCGCCTTAGGGGTTGACGAGGCGAAAGCCGCCGCAATGGCTGTGCATATTCACGGCACGGCTGGTGATATAGCCGCCGCAAAATACGGCGAAATGTCAGTCACCGCATCAAAGGTTATGAAATCAATTCCTGAAGCGCTGTGCCAGATATTACAGGTAGAAATTCAAAAAGATTTATGATATTATATGAGCATGGGAGAAATGATTATGGAAAAACGCGCATGGGCAGAGGTTGACCTCGATGCGATTGCCCACAATATCAGGGAAATAAGGAAAATAACAAATCCGCACGCGCAGATTATGGCGGTCGTGAAGGCTGACGCATACGGTCACGGCTTCATGGAGGTTGCGAAAACGCTTCTTGAAAACGGCGCAGACCGTTTGGCAGTAGCCGTATTGCAGGAGGGTAAGCAGCTCAGAAGCCGCGGCGTTGACGTTCCTATTCTTATACTCGGCGCATCAGGCGAGGAAAGCGCGGAGGATTTGATAAACTTTGATATTACTCCCAATGTTTTCGATTACGAATTTGCAAAAGCTCTTTCCTATGTGGCGGAGAAAAAAGAAAAAGTGACAAAAATTCATATTAAAATTGATACGGGAATGAGCCGTATCGGATTTGTCGCGACTGACGACAATACCGCCATAGTTGATGAAATCGTGAAAATATCAAAACTGCCTTATATAGAAATCGAAGGTATTTTCTCGCACTTTGCCGCGTCCGATGAAACGGACGACAGCTATACGCGTCTGCAATATTCAAGATTTTGCGACGTTGTAAAACGGCTTGAAGCAAAGGGCGTAAATATCCCGATTAAGCATATCTGCAACAGCGCAGGAATTATGATGTTCCCCGAAATGCACCTCGACATGGTGCGCCCGGGGGTTATCCTTTACGGAATGTACCCATCGGACGAGGTGGATAAATCAAAACTTGACCTTATACCCGCCATGACGCTTAAAGCATGCATAACCAACGTCAAGGAGGTTGAAGCAGGCAGGGGCGTAAGCTACGGAAAGGAGTACATAACCGATGGAGTGACGAAAATCGCCACTGTTCCCATTGGTTATGCCGACGGATATTTAAGAAAGACCGCGAAGCAGGGTAAAATGCTCGTAAACGGAGAAATTGTTCCCATCATCGGAAGAATTTGTATGGACCAATGTATGATTGACGTTACAAATGTTCATACTGTAAATAAAGGTGATGAAGCAATTATCTTCGGACGGGACGGAATAACGGTTGACGACCTGGCTTCGTGGCTTGATACGATAAATTACGAGGTTTCGTGCCTTATCGGAAAGCGTATCCCGAGGATTTACACCAAAAACGGAGAGGCGGTGAAGGAGCTTAATTATTTGCTGTAATATCGCAGTAAAACGGCACAATAAATGAAAGGAGCCTGATTGCTTTGTCACACAAAACAAAAGCCGAAATCATGCGCGAGCTTGAAAAAGGCTACAAGGAAATGGCGGAAATCAATTCAGAGCTTGCAGAACAATTCCTGAAAGCTGATAACGATTGTCTTTCGCAGTACGAGGAAAAACTGACGGAGTGTGAATAAAAGGTGATAGTAAAAAGAGGAGATATTTATTATGCCGATTTAAGTCCTGTAGTCGGAAGCGAGCAGGGCGGAATACGACCTGTTCTCATTATTCAGAACGACATAGGCAATAAATACAGTCCTACCGTAATTGCGGCGGCAATCACAAGCCGCATAAACAAGGCGAAAATGCCGACGCATATTGAGTTATCGGCGCAGGAATACGGTCTTAACAAGGATTCGGTCATATTGCTTGAACAAATCAGGACGATAGATAAAAGAAGATTACGAGAAAAAATCGGCAGGCTCGACGATATGCTGATGTCGCGCGTAAACGGCGCGCTGTCCATAAGCTTCGGGCTGGGCGGAATATAAAAATATGTAGTTTCGGCTACATATTGCATAAGAGCGTTGAATTTTCAGCGCTCTTTTTATATAAAAATTTGCAATTATAAATGTTTTTTGATATAATGAAATTAGATAAAAATTCATATAAAGGAGTATTTTTACACATGAAGTTTTTTAAAAATAACACCGCGGGAATAATTCTATGTATTCTTATCGCGGGACTGTCAACTATTTTAAGTGAACAGAACATCGGTTCATTTTCTCTGGAAGTCATAGGCGCGCCTGTATTTGCAATTCTTATCGGTATGCTTATCACTCTCATTGCGCCGCAGATAGCGTCAAACCAAAGCTTTAGCGGCGGTATTAAATTCACATCAAAGAAAATTCTGCAATGGGCTGTTATTATACTGGGTTTTTCGCTGAATATAGGTACAATCGCAAAAGTAGGCGGCAAGAGCCTGCCTGTCATTCTGTCCACTATTGCAATTTCGCTTATTACGGCAATTGTCATGATGAAAATAATGAAAGTTGACAAGAAAACCTCCTGCCTTATCGGCGTAGGCTCATCAATCTGCGGCGGCTCGGCGATAGCGGCAACCGCTCCCGTAATTGACGCTGATGATGAAACAGTGGCGCAGTCTATATCGGTAATATTTCTCTTCAATGTGCTTGCCGCTCTTATATTCCCTACCTTCGGGCACGCTATCGGTTTAGGCACGGAGGGCTTTGCGGTATTTGCAGGAACTGCCGTAAATGACACCTCGTCAGTAACGGCGGCGGCATCAACGGCAGAAAGCCTTTTCGGCTGCGACGGTATTCTGTCGGCAGCGGTAACGGTTAAGCTTACAAGAACGCTTGCAATCATCCCCATTACGCTCGCACTCGCGTTTATAAGAACAAGAAATGCCAAAAAGAACGGAACAGAAGGAAACAGCTTTTCATTAAAGCAAATATTTCCGTGGTTTATTCTTTATTTTGTAGCCGCCTCGCTGATTACAACCATAATGAGCATTATTCCCGCAAACGGCTTTACAACAGCATACAATGCTGATTTTAT
>CAYUSE010000198.1:0-3065 GCA_964447095.1 uncultured Lachnospiraceae bacterium
AGGAACGTTCAGAATGTTTTTTGTAATTCTCTATAGCAGGCGGGAATTGACTTTTACAGTAATTTAGGATAAAATAAATTAAATTTTAAATTATCATAAATAAAAGGGAAAGAAAGTAATGGAATACGTGCAGAGGGAATTAGAGCGGAAGTTTTGCAAGATGAATGAACATTTTAAGGCTGTCCTGGTGACAGGAGCGAGGCAGGTCGGGAAAACGACAATGTTAAAACACTTGGCGGAGGGAACAGGCAGAGACTATGTGACGCTTGATAAGCGTATGGAGCGGGAGCTAGCCAAGAGCGATCCCGTGCTGTTTTTCCAGATGCATCAGCCGCCGGTGCTGATCGATGAGATCCAAAAAGCTCCTGAACTTTTTGAACAGATCAAGATCATGTGCGATGAAAGCGATGAGACTGGGCGGTTCTGGATTACAGGTTCGCAGCAGTATCAGATGATGCGGCGTGTTCAGGAGACGCTGGCGGGAAGGATCAGCATCTTGAACCTGTACAGTCTGTCCCAGCGGGAAAAACAGGGTGTTTTGCTTGATGGGGGACTGGATTTTTCATTGCCAGGCCTGCTGGAGAGGCAAAGCCTTTTTGTGAAAAACAATATCAAGGACGTGTTCCGGCATATCTGGGAGGGCGGGATGCCCGGTATTCAGGATGCTGACAGCGAGGTGCGGGAAGCGTATTTCAATTCATATGTGGAAACATATCTGATGCGTGATGCGATGGAGGCTGGTGGCATAAGCGATGCCGTTAAGTTTTCGAGGTTTTTGAACGCGTGTGCGGCATTAGTTTCCCAGCAGGTTAATTATTCGACCTTGGCGGAAACTACCGACATATCAGAACCGACAGCGAAGGCGTGGCTGAATGTTTTGCAGGGTCTGGGGATCATATACCTTTTGCGTCCTTATGAAAACAACGAGCTGAAGCGGCTTGTAAAAATGCCAAAGCTTTATTTTTGTGATACGGCGCTTTGCGCTTTCCTTTCGATGTGGCTGTCGCCGGAAACGCTGATGAACGGTGCGGCAAGCGGGCATTATTACGAAAATTATGTGGTGATGGAGCTGGTAAAGAATTATGCTTATTCAAAGATTGGTGCGAATCTGTCCTATTACCGGGATTCCAATGCGAAGGAAATTGACGTGTTCGTTGAGCAGGGCGGTACGCTGCATCCGATTGAAATCAAGAAATCGGCAAGTCCTGACAGGCGGGAGACGAAAAAGTATTCGGTGATTGAGAAGACATCCCTAAAGCGCGGGGCTGGCGGGATCATATGCATGTGCGAGCAGGTTATCCCGATTGACGACAAGGACTGTTTTATTCCGAGCAATATTATTTAATTTCATTTAAGCGCATTTAAAAGTCTTCTTATAAGTGCATTTAAAGGCCTCCTGTAGCCTGCCGCTTCGAAAGTTTGCCTTAAAAACCTAGTGATTAAAGGCGGTGCTTCGTACACCCCCTTCAATATATGATATCAATCTATTTAGCAGATCAAAAATCCAGGCTATCCGAATGCAGAAGAAAATACTTCATTCCCATGATGACAAAGCCTTCTTCATTTCTCCAGGGTTTTGCCGTTCCGCCTACAACCACTATCTTCTTAAAAGAATCCGGGATGTTGCGCAGAGAATGAAATTCCTGGTCCTGTTTTTCTTTTGATGCCATGTCATAGGCTACCTGGATATAATACCTTTGGCTGCCCTGGTTAACGACAAAATCAACCTCAAGCTGCTTGTGTATACGTTTTTCTTCTTGTGCTGTTTCATATACATCTATAGTGCCTGTATCGACATTATATCCGCGGATAAGCAATTCATTATAAACAATATTCTCCATAATATGGGTCGGTTCTTGCTGCCGGAAGTTTAATCTCGCATTTCTAAGGCCTAAATCAGTAAAATAATATTTTAAATTAGCGCCAATATATTTTCTTCCCTTAATATCATAACGATTGGATTTTGCAATCAGGAATGCTTCCTCCAGATAATCGATATGCCTGGATATTGTTTTATTTGTATAGGTCATTTGGCGTTCACTTGCAAAAGTATTGGAAATTTTGGTTGGGTTGGTCGGAGAACCGATGACGGAAGCAAGGATATCAACCAGCGTACTCAGTCCGTCCATGCTTTGGATTCCGTTTCTTTCAACTACATCTTTCAGGTATACGTTTGTAAAAATATTTTTCAAATATTCCGCTTTTTGGCGTTCCGTCTGAAATCCGGCGACTTGTGGCAGCCCACCATAAATCATATAATCATTCCATGCATCATCATATTCACCGTCATAAACGGAATAAAACTCCGCAAAGGAAAGAGGGTAAACCCTGATTTCATCCCCCCTGCCCCGAAATTCCGTTACAATGTCACTGGATAGAAACCTGGAATTGCTCCCGGTCACATAGATATCAATATTGCTTATGCGAAGCAGGCTGTTCAGCACTTCTTCAAATCGGGGCATAAATTGTATTTCATCTAAAAGCAGGTAATAATTTTGATTGTCCCTCATGGCAGTTTTCACATACTGGTAGCATGTTTTGGGATTCCTTAATTCCTCGTTTTCAATGCCATCCAAAGCAATCTCAATAATATGATCTTCGCTTACGCCATTTTGCAAGAGGTGTTTTTTAAATATGTTAAATAGCAAAAATGATTTTCCGCATCTTCGTATACCTGTAATGACTTTAATCATCCCATTATCTTTTCTTAAGATAAGCTGTTGGAGATAGTCGTTTCTTTCAATTTCCACTTTTTCGCTCCTTGTTTTAGTGCAAATTCATATTTTTAAGTAATTTTATTCTACTATGATTATCATCCGATTTCAAGATTTTATTCCTATTTTTAGTGCATTACACATTTTTATGTATTATATGTGTGGAGGGAGCACAAGTGATCTTATTCTTAACTTCTGTACTGTTGCAGAATCTATCTGGTGCGAGCAGGTTGTCCCAATTGATGACAAGGATTGTTTTATTCCAAGCAACATTATTTAATTTCATTTAAAAGTCCTCTTATAAGCGCATTTAAAGGTCTCCTGTAGCTGTATCGCCCCTCAAAAGATAGG
>CAYUSE010000199.1:0-3053 GCA_964447095.1 uncultured Lachnospiraceae bacterium
GCGGATATGACGCCTCATGATGCACTATAGTGTAATTACATTTATTTTCTCCGCATGTTTATTCTACATCTATTATCCCAATTTATTAAAACAAAAAACCGACAGCCATTTTTTACGGCAGCCGGTTTTGTCTGTTACAGTCCAAACTGTTCCTTACAGTCTGCAAGCACCTTTTCTATAGTCGCCTCAGCAGCTTCACCGTTTTCGGCAAACGTACCAAGATAAATTTTAATCTTCGGTTCTGTTCCCGACGGACGAACCATAAAATATGTTTTATCATCCGATAAATTGTATTTCAGCACATTCGCTTTCGGCAATCCCTTAATCGGCGAAATTCCGCCTTTTGTATCCTTAACCGTCTGCGACTGATAATCGGTGTAAACGGTAACGTTCATTCCCGCCACATTCTTCGGCGGATTTTCGCGCAAATCCGAAAGAAGCTTAGCCATTTTTTCCATACCGTCCTTGCCGGGCATTGTAAACGAAACGGTCTTTTCGGAATAATAGCCGTATTTTTTATAAATATCCTGCAAAGCCTCATAAAGTGACTTGCCCTTTGTCTTATAATAAGCCGCCATTTCCGCAATAAGCATTGTGGCAACAACGCCGTCCTTATCACGCGCGTGCGTGCCTACAAGATAACCATAACTTTCCTCAAAGCCAATCAGATAAGTATGATTTTTCTTCTCCGCAAATTCGGTCATTTTTTCGCCGATATATTTAAATCCAGTAAGCACGTTCATTATCTCGATACCGTAGCTGTGCGCGATAGCCGCCGCAAGCTCCGTGGTAACAATTGTCTTTATAACAACTCCGTCCTTCGGCAATGTTCCCTTTTCCTTTTTTGACCTTAAAATATAGTCAACTAAAAGCGCGCCCGTCTGGTTTCCTGTAAGAGTTCTGTAAACTCCCTCGGCATCACGTACAACTATACCTACGCGGTCGCAATCAGGGTCTGTTCCGATAATAACGTCAACGTCATTTGCCTTCGCCATCTCAATAGCAATTGTAAAGCCTTCCTTATCTTCAGGATTAGGCGACTTAACCGTCGGGAAATTACCATCCTCCGTATCCTGCTCTTTAACAACAAGCACGTTCTTAAAACCGATACGCTTTAGGATTTCCTTTATCGGACGCGAGCCTGTGCCATGGAACGGTGTATATACAAGCTTAAATGTATCGGCAACAGCCTTTACCGCCTCGGGATTTTGCTGCTGTGTCATAACTGTTTCAAGAAATTTCTCGTCAATATCCTTGCTTACGATTTCAAGCAAGCCCTTCTCTTTTGCATCTTCAAGAGAAATAAACTTAACATCGTCAAAAATATCATAGCTGTTAATCGCCTCAACTACAACATCTGCGGCGTCCGGCGGAAGCTGTCCTCCGTCGGGACCATATACCTTATAGCCGTTATACTCTTTCGGGTTGTGGCTTGCCGTAATCATAACGCCTGCCGCGCAGCCCAGAGTTCTTATACCGAACGAAACCTCGGGAACGGAATGAACAATCGGGAAAAGATATGTTTTAACTCCTGCTGCTGTAAGTACCTTCGCTGTTTCCTCAGCAAATATTCTCGAGAAATTTCTCGTATCATAACCGATTAAAACACCTGCTTTCGCCGCTTCCGCACCGCGTGAATTAACATATTTTGCAACGCCCTGACTTGCCTGACGGACATTATATATATTTATGCGGTTGGTTCCTGCTCCGATAATTCCGCGCATACCTGCCGTACCAAATTCCAGCTCGCGGTAAAAACGCTCCTCTATTTCCTTTTCATTGCCCGCAATCGCCTTTAATTCCTCCTTTGACGCATCGTCAACTACAGGCGAATTAAGCCAGCGCTCATAAGTTTCCTTGTATCCCATCACAAATTCCTCCTCTTGAAAATTCTTTATATTACCATTATACAATATATTGTAAGATTTTTCAATTATTAAATTAAAAATTTTTAAATATGGCTTTAAATTATTATTGGGATATAATTCCAATTGTCGAAAACAGCCTCCGCACTTGACGAAATTACGATTTTGTTGTAGAATAATAGCAGTAATTTTGCTATTTGGATATTAAGGAGGCAGTTATGTCAGTTAATGTTAGGGAAACAGGATACGGAAAATGGAAGATTGTCATGGTACTTATTGCCGTGATTATCATTGCCGGATGCTTTTTTTCGGGTATGGTTTTAGGCGACAGCAAAGGCGTGCATTTATCGGATAATTCCGTGAGGATTGAAATTGCCGAGGGAGAAGGCATGGACACAGCGGCAGAAAAGCTTGCATCAAGCGGTGTTATAAAATATCCGTCAGTATTTAAGGTACAGGCAAAAATCGGCGGATATGCGCAAAGCCTTCAGCCTGGCGCGGCAACAATAAACGACGGTATGAGTTACAAAGAAATTCTTGATTTGCTCTCTACACCAAACCGTGAAACAGCGAAAGTAGTAATTCCCGAGGGCTACGAGATACGCCAGATTGCCGACAAGCTTGTTGAGGCAGGGCTTGTGACACGCGAAGATTTTTATGCGGCGCTAAATCCCGAGGACTACAATTACAGATTTCTTGAAAATATTCCGCAGAGAGAAAACAGGCTTGAGGGTTATCTCTTCCCTGCCACTTATGAAATTCCCGCAGGTATGACGGCGCACGATATTGTGGATTTAATGCTTAGCGCGTTTAATAATCAATTTAAGGACGAATACTATGAAAGAGCCGAATTTTTCGGCATGACTGTTGACAAGGTTATAACAATGGCGTCAATTGTCGAAAGAGAAACAGACTCCGATTCCGAGCGCGCCAAAGTCGCGGGAGTGTTCTACAACCGCCGCAACTCAGGTATGAAATTCCAATCCTGCGCTACTGTACAGTACATATTGGGCGAGAGAAAGCCTGTGCTTACGATTGCCGACACTCAGATTGACTCTCCGTATAATACATATCTCTATCCTGATTTTCCGATAGGTCCTATATGCAATCCGGGACTTAACTGCATTGAGGCAGCTCTTTATCCCGAAGCTACGGACGCGTATTATTTTGTGCTCGGCAAAAATGGTC
>CAYUSE010000200.1:0-3050 GCA_964447095.1 uncultured Lachnospiraceae bacterium
TATTCTCTATTTCAAAGGAAAATTAATAACAGCATAGCCTACACTATGCTGTTATTCAAAAAAATCATCGTCTTCCGGCTTAACAGTGCCGCTCATTTGACAGCCTTTATTTTATATGTACCCTTTCATACATATTAGCCATACGGCGGGCAATTTCAAGTGTTGAATCAGTAGAATCATTGTCCGCGATAATAATTTCACTGGTTGGATATTTTTTCAAAAGCGATCGTATGGAATATTCAATGTCATTTTCGCGATTCTTTACAGTTAGCAGAACAAAGGATGGTTCTGTGTTCAATATGCGATTTGCAATTTCACTTAATACATAAAATATTCCAAGCGCCGCAAAAAATGAAATGACCGACAAAAATATTATATTAAACATAACATCTTCTCCTTTATTAAGATATACAATAATACAATATGACTATATATGATATTTGGTGTATTATTATAAGGTAAACTGCTTGACAACATTAAGAAAATTGTATAAAATATATGCATAATGATAAATGGAGGTAACAGATATTATGGGACTTACTTTGACCGAGAAAATTTTATCAGCTCACCTTGTAGAAGGTGAAATGATAAAAGGTTCAGAAATAGGAATTAAAATTGACCAAACCCTTACTCAAGATGCAACAGGAACAATGGCATACCTTGAATTTGAGGCTATGGGCGTTCCGCGAGTTAAAACAGAGCGTTCAGTTGCATACATAGACCACAACACACTGCAAAATGGATTTGAAAATGCGGATGACCACCGATTTATCGGAAGTGTCTGCAAAAAACACGGTATTTATTTTTCAAGACCCGGCAACGGAATTTGCCACCAGGTTCATCTTGAGCGTTTCGGTATTCCCGGAAAAACGCTTATCGGCTCGGACAGCCATACTCCGACAGGCGGCGGTATCGGCATGATTGCCATAGGAGCCGGCGGAATGGACGTAGCTGTTGCAATGGGCGGCGGAACTTATTACATAACTTGCCCAAAGGTCGTAAAGGTTGAGCTTACGGGTAAATTACAGCCATGGGTTGCGGCAAAGGACGTAATTCTTGAGGTATTAAAAAGATTATCCGTTAAAGGCGGTGTCGGAAAAGTCATCGAATACTGCGGAGAGGGCGTGAAAACGCTTTCTGTTCCAGAAAGAGCCACAATAACAAATATGGGTGCAGAACTCGGCGCAACAACCTCAATCTTCCCGTCAGATGAAATCACGCGTGAATTTTTAAAGGCGCAGGGCAGGGAAGAGGTATTTACGCCGTTATCTGCTGACGCAGACGCGGTTTATGATGAAGTCGTAAATATCAATTTAAGCGAGCTTGTTCCGCTTGCGGCTTGTCCTCATTCGCCCGATAATGTAAAATCAATTGAGGAAATAGGCGCGAAGAAGATAGATCAGGTATGTATCGGTTCATGCACAAACTCGTCACTGCTTGATATGCTCAAAGTGGCGCATATATTAAAGGGAAAAACCGTTCACCCCGATGTTTCACTTTCTATCGCACCCGGTTCAAAGCAGGTGCTTAATATGCTCGCAGAAAACGGTGCGCTGTCTGTTATGATTGACGCAGGCGCGAGAATACTTGAAAGCGCGTGCGGTCCGTGTATAGGTATGGGGCAGTCGCCTAATTCAAACGGCATATCGCTGCGTACATTTAACAGAAACTTTGAGGGCAGAAGCGGTACAAAAGACGGTCAGATTTATCTTGTATCGCCTGAAACAGCGGCGGCATCCGCGCTTACGGGCGTGTTTACAGACCCGAGAACACTCGGAGATATGCCAAAACTTGAGCTTCCTGAAAAGTTTAAAATAAATGACAATATGATTGTTCCGCCTGCTGATGAAAAAAATATGGACAGCGTGGAGGTTCTGAGAGGTCCGAATATTAAGCCGTTCCCCGTATCTGAACCGCTTGCAGAGACGATTGACGCAGGCGTAAGCTTGAAGGTAGGGGATAATATTACTACCGACCACATCATGCCCGCGGGCGCGAAAATTCTTCCGTTGCGCTCAAATATTCCGAAGATTTCAGAATACTGCTTCGCAGTATGCGACGAAAAATTCCATGACAGAGCGCTTGAAATGGGTAAGAGCATAATTGTCGGCGGCTCAAACTACGGACAGGGGTCATCAAGAGAACATGCCGCGCTTGCTCCGCTTTACCTTGGTGTTAAGGCTGTAATCACGAAATCATTTGCAAGAATACATGTAGCAAATCTGATTAACGCAGGTATTGTTCCAATGACGTTTGAAAACGAAGCCGATTATGATAAAATCGACCAAATGGACGAGTTAAAGATTGAAAATATCGGTAAACAAATCGCAGACGGAAACATTATAAAAGTCACAAATGTGACAAAGGGCTATGATTTTAATGCTATTGTTGACTTTTCACAGCGTCAAAAAGATATGCTCTACGCCGGCGGATTGCTGAATTTCACAAAACAAAATGCGTAATAAAAAGAACTGCCTTATACGGGCAGTTCTTTTTGTGCAAAAGCATTGACAAACTTATGTTCGCATGTTATAATACAGATAATATTATTTTTATACTGTACAAATCAATCAAAATATGTTATAATTGTTATATTATTAACGAGAGGTTTGAGTAATTATGGGTGATAATATAAAAAAAGTACCGGCAGTTGTAATAAAGCGATTACCACGATATTACCGATATTTAGGTGAGCTTTTAAAGCAGAATATCAAAAGAATTTCATCAAATGCACTTAGCCAGAAGATGAATGTTACCGCATCGCAGATACGGCAGGATTTTAATTATTTCGGCGGTTTCGGTCAGCAGGGTTATGGATATAATGTAGAGTATCTGTATAATGAAATCGGTAATATCCTTGGTCTGAATGACGGCGACACCATTATTATAATAGGCGCTGGAAATTTAGGCAGAGCATTAGCGAGTCATGATACATTTGAAAAGCGAGGCTTTAGGCTTGTCGGAATTTTCGACAATGATAAGAATATTATAGGAACAGCTATAAACGGTATAAAGGTGATGTCTATAGATGATTTAGAAGATTTCATGAA
>CAYUSE010000201.1:0-603 GCA_964447095.1 uncultured Lachnospiraceae bacterium
AATGCCATTACGGCAAACATAGCCGCATAAGCGTATTTTGAAAGTCCGTTCCATCTGTCCTTTATCATAAATACAGCAGTTATCGGCAGGGAAAGCAGGAGATATTCGCCCAAAACATTTGGGTTTCCGAGAGTAGAATATACGCGCATTGTCGCATCCTCGAACATTTCCTCGTCAATCCATGCGTTGGAGGTCGTCCATCCAAACACATATTGCAAAATTCCGTAAAATGCCACAAGCGCGCCCGATATTGCAAGGAGTTTTAAAAATGCGTAAAGCTGTTCTTTTGTTTTTATTGTATTTATAACCACAAAGTAATAATTTAAAAATATGAAATATATTGCCCATACTTTCAGACTTCCTGCTTTAGCAAAGGACAGCAGGGAAGAAATAAATAATATTGAAAGCAGAAGCATTATAGCAAGACCTACGCTGTCAAAACGCCATTTGAATTCCTTATCGCTTATTGATTTTATAAGAAGAGAAAATGTTGTCAATAAGCATAATCCTACAAGCGCCATTGTCGGTACAAACGGAGCAGCGAAAATTGATATTAAAACTCCTGAAAGAGGGGAATACATTACGAGCAGCAGCGCGACGATC
>CAYUSE010000201.1:614-3047 GCA_964447095.1 uncultured Lachnospiraceae bacterium
TGTTCCTGCTCCTATAAGAGCAGCTATAATAAGCCGTGCAACGCCCCTTGTGCTGCTTTCATCGTAAAACTCAAAATCAAGATTTTTAAAGCCTGCCGCGCTTTTTATGAAATCCACAACCTTGCTCGGATTTAGAAATCCCATGAGATTATAGTTAAATATCATCATAATCGCGCCGAGAGCGGCGGCAATCAGAGCAATATTCAGATATGTTCCCGTTCTTATAAAACGAAGCAAGGAGTACATAACCGCCATACATAAAAGCATCATGCCGAAAAATCTCGTATTCACAGCTGAGAAATTTTGAATATAAGCTCTCGACCAAGAGCAGATAAAGCTGTTTTGAATATTATTTTCAAGAAATACGCCGATTTTGGTTTTGAGGAAATTCAAAAACGTAAACGGAAGCTTAAAAAAGCTTGCCGCCGCACTGCTTGAAAGATTGCTGCGCTCGTCTTTCCTGAGATACGTCATAATACGGCTGTTTTTCCACGAATTGGACACTGCGGTATAAATTTTCATAAATACCGAGTAAATTCCGCTTTGACGGAACATTGCCGCAAAGCCCTTAAAAAATGACGCCAATGACGATAAAATTATACTGTTCATATCATCACTCCTTCTTATTTATAAAATTCCTGATGTCGCTTACTCCTGTAATATATACGCATAAGCCGTACACTGCAACTCCGATAATTCCGCATACTGCGCAAGTAATCAGATTGCCGATTAAGCCGTCAAAACGGGGGCTGATAAATCTGTAAATTATAAGAACAATTATTCCCATAACCGCCGCTGATATAACGCATTTTACCATATCCCAAACATCGGATTTTTTTATCATGTTCGGGTACTTTTTTGTCATGCAGAACCAATTTAAAGCGGCGTTTGAAATCGAGCCGAATGCCGCAGCAAGAGCAAGACCGTTTGTTGACATGAAATTATATAATATATAAGCGAGCACAATGTTTACCACCATGCTTATTATACTGTTTCTCATAGGCGTTCGGCTGTCCTGAAGCGAGAAAAACGCCTTGGAAAGTATCTCGTTAAGTCCCAGACCCAGCATGCCGACAGAATAGAATTTTAACAGCATACTGATTGCGTTAACACTTGCCTCATCCATTTTACCGTAACGGAAAATGATTGATGATACGGGCTTTGACAAAATCATAAATCCTGCCATAAGAGGCGCGATTATAAGCACAATCGAGCGTATTGAAGTGACAGTAAGATTTTGCGCTTCATCGGTATTTCCCTCAGAAACGGCTTTCGCAAGCTTTGGGAATATCAGATTTGTCACAACAAAGCTGAATACGCCGACTACGATTATATACAACTGATTTGACTGCTGAATATATGTTACAGCAGAATCAATATTCGACGCAAACCGCTGATTTACTATGTTATAAAGCGGCTGAACCCATGTTGCAATAAGCATTGGACCGGCGAGCATAAGCGTCTGCTTTATGCTTTCGTCCTTGAATTTAAAATCAAAGCGGAATTTTACGCCAAATTTCTTTATCCACGGAAGCTGAATTAAAAATTGCAAACTCCATGCGATTACCATTGTCAAAGAAAGTCCGTAAACACCGAACTTCTTGCCGAAAAACACATAATAAAGTATTATGGCAAGATTAGACACAAGGCTTATTATAGACGGTATTTTGTACTGTCCGAACGACTGCAAAAGCCCGACAAAGGAAAATGCAAGTCCCGTGAATATAATCATCGGGAACATTATCGCCGTAAGCTGCGAGGCAAGCGCGTGCGTTTCGGGCGCGTAATTCGGCGCAAGCATTGAAACGAGCGAGCTTCGGAATATAATTCCGAATACAGCAATAATTGCAGAAAGCAAAAGCACGAGCGTCACAAATTTGTTGACGAACCGCATTGCTTTTTCTTTGCCCTGCTTTGACATAATATCATTAAAAACAGGTATAAACGCCGCTGATATTACGCCTCCTATAACAACGTCAAAAAGCGTTGTTGGAAGAGTAGAAGCGGTAATGAATGCATCGGATTGCATTCCTGAGCCGAAATATGCCGTCAGAAGTGAATTTCTTGCAAGTCCAAGTGCTTTAGCGGCAAGCGTTGCCACCGCCATAAATCCTGCTGTTAAAAGTATTTTGTCCTTTTTTTCAGCCAATCGAAACACTTCCTTCGCTATAAAGCTCTATGGCGAGCTGACCGTTCTTTTCCGCCTTATCTTTTAATATAGTATAGTTTTCAGCAAGGTCATCTTTGATTTCATCATATTCAATAATGCATTTGTCGAGCATTTTCTTTAAATTATCAAAATTTACATCTTTGATGTCAAGTTTCAGGTTTTGATGAGTATAATCCATGAAGCTGCTGATTTTCGGGTCATATACAAGACCTATAAGAGGGATGGTGTTTACTGTAGAATAAATTAGCAGATGCAGACGCATA
>CAYUSE010000202.1:0-3030 GCA_964447095.1 uncultured Lachnospiraceae bacterium
CGCCGTCCTCTATATCAATATACACGCGCGTGTTTTTCATAGCGTACTTTATGCAGTTTATGAACAGATTTTCAAACACACGCGACAGCTTTTTGCCGTCGCCCTTTATAAATATCTCGTTTTCGGGAGCAGTGACTTTAAACGCAAGCCCCGATTGCTCAATCTGATTATTAAGTTCCGCCATTGTCTGATTTATAAGCAGACAAATATCAATATCCTCGATATTAAATTCCTCGTTGCCGCTCTGCGCCTTTGAGATGTCGAAAAGGTCGCTTGTAAGCTGCTTTAACCTGTCGCTCTTTTGCAGTATGATTTTTACATAATCGTTTGCCTCGTCGGGCGTAAGCGTTTCCTTTGACAAGAGCTCCGCATAGTTTATTATTGAAGTGAGCGGCGTTTTTAAATCGTGCGACACGTTTGTTATAAGCTCCGACTTCATTCGCTCGGCTTTTACCTCGTTTTCAAGCGATTTTTGCAGTCCGTCGCCGATTGAATTGATATTCTCTGCCATAACGCCGATAACGCCGTCGGGGCAGTCGGTGATTTTATAGCTTAAATCCCCGTCCTTTATTTTTTCAACGCCGTTTTTGAGGTTATAAAAGCCTACAAGACGCTTTGTTACAAAAATTATGACAGCCGCAACAAAAATCATTAAAATTATCACAAACGCTGCGTTTTCTATTGAAAGTGCGGTCAGAATTATAACCCCTAAAGCAAAGAACGCAATTAAAATGCCGACAAATTTACCGTCAAAATTCTTCGCGCTTACTGTAAGCACCGTTCTTTTCGCTGTTTTCAGTCCGCGTTTTATCGCCTTACAGATTTTTATAAATGTATTCCAGAGAAACAGGCAGATTTTTTTGACCCATTTCCACGCAAATTTTACAAATCTTACTATCATTGAACGCTCAATAAATGTGCCGTTTTTGAGATTTCTCACCAGCGACAGCAGCAGCAAAAGCGACAGTGACACAACCGCAAACACTGCGACTGCGGCAAGCTCGTTTGCAACCGCAATGCCTTCCTCAATTATGAAATATCCCGTGCCGAATATTGTCAGCGCACCGAGTCCCAAAAATATTCCGAAAAACAGCGCCGCCGTAATTTCAACGAACATTTTGTCCGCAAGCATCATTTGTATTTCTTCTTTTCCGTATTTTCTGCCCGTCACGCATAGCAGATACACAAGCATTGCGCCCGCAAGCACAAGCAGGGCTATTATTTTCCTCGCCGCGCTGTCACATTGCGTTTTCATGCTTTCCCATGCGATACGCTGTTCTTCCTTGTTTTTTTCACCCATTCTGACGCACAGCTCATACGCGGGAATATTGCCGTCGTCATCGGCTATAAAATACAGACCGCTGTGACCGCCTCGGCAATTTCTGAAATTCTGACGGCTTTCGCCGTCCTTCGTTTTTACGCCCGCAGAGAGCGGACTTTTACTGAATTTGTCATAGCTTTCATCCGCCTGATTTTTTAGATTTGTGTACGTTCCTCCGTCGGTTTTGATGTAGCACTCCCATTCGTCGGGCGACGGCATTGTCTGTATTTTTTCAGGGTGAAGCCTGCCCTTTTCGTCCATTGTGCTTTCAAGGCTGTTTGAAACCCAATGAAACTGGTTAATTACAGTCTGCGCCGCAAAATAACTGTCCTCGTATGAGTTCTCAAAAAAGTATGCGTTGTCCTCTTTAAAAAAGTTAGTCGTCACAAGATATGACGAAAATGCGACCGACAGTGCGCACAATATGAATGCTATGAATTTTGTATAATTGCTGTAAAGAATTTTTTTCATAAGAATTACCTCCCTGCTGAATTTGCCTATTTCTGAACCTTATATCCAATTCCCCAGACGACCTTTAAATATCGGGGTTCTTTGGGATTTATCTCGATTTTTTCACGTATGTGCCTTATATGAACGGCAATTGTGTTGTCGCTTACGGCGCGTTCATAATTCCATACGCGCGAATAAATCTCGTCTGCCGAAAATACACGGTTAGGGCTTTTACACAACAGCTCCAAAATCTTATATTCAATCGGCGTAAGACTGACATTTTCGCCGTCCACATACGCGGCTTTCGATTCCGTATCAAGCGTAAGACCGCCGATTTCGATTTTACCGCTTGTCACCTCAATCGCGCCGAGCTGCGTGTACCGCCTCAGCTGCGATTTCACCCTCGCGACCATTTCAGACGGATTGAACGGCTTTGTTATATAATCGTCCGCTCCGATATTCAGTCCCAAAATCTTGTCGCTGTCCTCTGACTTCGCGCTTATGAGTATGACGGGAATATTTTTCGTTTCGCGTATTTTCATAAGCGTCTGTATTCCGTCAAGCTCGGGCATCATAATGTCGAGCAGAATTATATGCACCTCATTTTCCATTACCGCGTCAAGCGCTTCAAGTCCCGTGTACGCTTTTATGACCTCGTAGCCCTCCGCCTTTAGAAATATCGCTGTGCTTTCGACTATTTCCCTGTCGTCGTCCACTACCAATACCGTATTTTTCAACAGTTATCCCTCCTTCCGAAATATAGTTTAACAGATAATTCTTATGAAATTGTTAATATAATTCTTAAGTTTTTATTAAGTTTTTCAAAAATAAATCCTCTAAAATCCACAATACACGGATTTTTGAGGATTTATTGCTTTTTACCGAGATTACAGCTTGATTACCCCGAACGCGTTTAATACTGACGAAACAAGTATCGCGACAATCAATATCGGCGCGGCGTATTTTATCATAAAGTCGAACAGCCACTTACGGCTGAATTTCGAGGATATTTCCACCTCGTCGTGAATTACGTTTACGCCTATAACATACGCAATAAATATACAGGTCAGAAACGCGCATATAGGCATCAGCACCGAATTTGTGATAAAGTCCATGGTGTCAAGTATATCCATGCCGAAAAATTTCACATTGCTCCACACGCTGTAGCCCAAAATCGGCGGTATCCCGAACAGGAATGAGCCGATACCGACGCCGACAGTCGTATGCGTTCTTTTCCAGCCGAACTTATCGCAAAGCGA
>CAYUSE010000203.1:0-3002 GCA_964447095.1 uncultured Lachnospiraceae bacterium
ACAAAGCTTGAAGTGTTCCGCGACAGCGTAAACCAAGGTTATGATTATCGTGGCATTTATATCAAACTGACGGCTGATATTGATATGTCAGATAAATATAATGAGGCAAACGGCAACTCATGGACTTCTATCGGAACATTATCGAAAAGGTTTAATGGTAATTTTAGCGGCGGCGGTCATACGATAAGCGGACTTTATCAGCATGCTGCAAGTTCAGCAGATATGCTTGGTTTATTCGGCTATAACGAAGGCGGCTTGATTGAAAAGCTCACCGTAAGCGGTTCGGTCAGTGCCCCTGCCGATACAGCGGCTGTAGCCGGCGGTATATGCGGACAGAATAGGGGAGGAACAATCCGTGAATGTGTTAACCAATGCGATGTGACAGGCAAAGGCACAGCGCAAATTGGCGGCGTATGCGGATACCTTGATAATAATGCGAAAATAGAACGCTGCTATAATACGGGAAGCGTGAGCGGCGATTTGGCATATACCGGCGGCATTTTGGGCAATAATCAAAGCGGCAGCGTTAAAAATTGCTATAATACAGGCGCAGTTTCGGGCGGTTCAGGAAGTATTACCAAAACCGGCGGCGTGTGCGGATATGTTAAAGATAACACTGAAAACAGTTATAATTATAATTACGGCACAGTTAGCTTTGGTCATGCCGCATCGGGTACAAACGGTGTTTATGGCGGTGTTGATGATGATTCGGTTCGAAACTGCTATTACAATACCGATGCTTATGCCGTAACACACGCAGCGATGGGAAAAACTGCCGAAGAGTTTAAGCTGCAAGAAACTTTTGACGGCTGGGATTTTGATAATGTATGGGAAATGAGTGAAATTCACGGCAGACCGATACTTAAAGCAATCCCCGAACCCGCTCCTCCGCACAAGCATGACATGTCGGTTGAATGCGGAGATAGCAATGCGGTTACGTTTGCAAAGGCTCTTACTTCAAAGGACGGTAAGCTATATATTGATGGTGCGGCGGTTGAGCTGGACGGCTGGGATGAACCCGGAGATTCCTATTGGTACACCGAATTGCCTGAGGGCAATTACTATCTTGAGGACGATATAGAGCTTGCAAATGACATTAGCGTCTATGAAACAGTAAATCTTTGTTTGAACGGACATACGCTTAATATGGGCGAAAACAGTATTGGAATTTACGAACGCTCTGCCACAGTCAAAGGAGTTCTAAATATCTGCGACTGCGGCAAAAACGGAGTAATTACAGGCACACATCATTCTGACCCTGCGTTTAATGCGAAAATAGTATCAAATGGTGAATTTTCGCTCTACGGCGGCAAGGTGATTAACACCTCCGATAATGCTGACGCTAAAAAACAGGCAATCTCAACGTATGAGGGAACGATAAAAATTTTCGGAGGCGAGGTTGTTTCGCTGAACGACAATGCTGTTTGTATATCTCCCGGCGATACGCTTATTCTCTCCGGCGCGCCGAAAATCAGCGGTGCAGCTGATAAGGCGGATATTTATATTGATAATGACAGCGCGGGGGCAGGCATAGAGATTGACGCTCCGCTTACGATAAAAACTCCGTACAGAGTAGCGGCGGCGAAAAACAACATTTTTACATTCGGCTGGACTACGCACATGGAGGATAAAAACTTTTCTGATTACTTTATAAGCGCGGCAAAAGACAAAAGCATAAACAAGAATGGCAGTGAACTTGAGATTTGTGATTATGCGGTAATCGAACAGCCATCACCAAGTCCAAGCGCCTCCCCGTCGGCAAGTCCAAGCCCGAGCGTGTCACCTTCAGCAAGCCCAAGCCCGAGTGCGTCACCATCGGCATCACCAAGTCCGAGCGTATCTCCGTCACAGGCACCGACGCCTACAGCAACACCCAATCCTGATGAAAATGCCGAGTGTATAAAAATAACAGCTATATATTCAAACAATGGAGCTTTGATAAGTGTTACAATTGAAAAAGTAACGGTGTCTGAAATAACACCTGAACAAAATACTCAAACGCAAAAAATATTTTACTGGGAAAGCCTCGAAAGCATGAAACCTATTTGCTTGCCGGACTGAAAATAAAAAGGCTGTGGTACTATGAAGAGTTACATCTTCCATTTTGTCAACAGGCGAAAAATTTTCTATCCACCCTTGCAATTCATTGTCGCTTATTGTATAATGTAACTTAACATATTATGACGGTATATTAAAGAATTTTTAAATTAGCCTTCCCCTTAGGGGAAGGTGGCATTTGCGGAGCAAATGACGGATGAGGGATAAACAAACAATATATAAACCCTCATCAGTCGCTTCGCGACAGCTTCCCCCAAGGGAAGCCTATTAAATTCACAAGGGAGGACTTAAAAATGAAACAACATAAACAACATAAACTAAAGGTCAGACTTCTTTCAATGCTGACTGCGCTAACAATGCTTACGGCGCTTTTGGCGCCTATGACTTCTTATGCGTCGCTCGGTCAAGTAAAATTGTATTACACAAAGGGCGATGCGGTAACATATAATTACAATTTAGATGTGCAGCAATTTATCAGTAAATATTATATTTATCCTTCCGATTACAAGGCTGGTGCGGCGACCGTAGACGTTAAGGATAACACGATTTGCTCTGTGCAGTCTGTAAGAATAGAAAAAGACGACAATGGTAAGGAGCGGTGTAAATTTTCAATAGTTCCGCGCAAAGCGGGTGAGACAACCATAACTCTGAGTATGACATTAACTTATGTTTATACCGGCGAAACTGAAACCCGTTCTCAAGACATTTCAATCGACGTAACGGAATGTCCCAATCATAATGTAGTGCAGGGAAAAATTACCGATAGCTATAATGCTCGGTCCTGTTCTGCCTGCGGATTTCACGAAGAAACACCGCACACCTACAATGAACAACATATCTGTACCGTCTGCAAGCACGAATGTACCCATTCGTCTGCTGCTTGGACTAAGGACGAAAACGGACACAGTAAAAAGTGCGCAGATTGCAAAGCGGAACTACAGTCC
>CAYUSE010000204.1:0-2984 GCA_964447095.1 uncultured Lachnospiraceae bacterium
ATAGGCGCGGCTGACGTTACGGTCGGAGATGAAGCGTTCAGAACGCAATATCCCGATTTTGCAAATAAAAGCCTTTCAAATCAGGCGCTTAATATAAGCAATGAAAAGACACAAGAGGCTGTTCAAGGACGCTGGAATTTGGAAAAAATGGTTGAGGCAACCTTCCTCGGTTCTCCGACAAGACAAAGAGCCTACAAATCCTTTGTCGAGGTTTACCTTGATTTCAAGCATCAGAATGAGAACGCTTCAAATTATACAAAAAGCCTTGATATGAAAACGGGAATAGTCACGGTTGAATATGATTACGACGGAAGCCATTATAAGCGCGAAAGCTTTGCAAGCTATCCCGATCAGGTTGTTGTAACGCATGTAGAATCAGACGCCGACCTTGATTTTTCAGCGGAGCTTCATACATATCACAGCGAAAAAGCCGGCTTTTACAGCTATGAAAAAATAAGCGACAACGAGGTAAAAGTAACCGCGGCAATCACAAACGGAAGCAAGGACAACAATGAACCGGGAACGGTAAACGCTATTAAGTTTGAAGCGCGTATGCTTCTTAAAGGCGACAATGACGCGTCGTTTGAGGTTACAGACAATAAAACCGTCACAGTAAAAGGCGGAAAGACAGCGGATATTTATGTTGTCGGCGCGACAAATTATGTGGATTACTTAAATCTTGACAACTCAAAGCCCGATCGTGACTGCGACACATATATGGCAAACGTCAAGAGCAAGGATTATACTGCAATTAAAGAGCGTCATATAGCGGATTTTAGCGAGCAGTTTAACAAGACGGCAATTCATCTTGAAAATACAGACGGTGCAGATTACAGCAATACTCCGACGGAAAAGCGCGTGCGCGAGGATATAAACGGCAAATCAGGCTTTTTAACAGGCGCAGCTTCAAGACTATCGGATGCGAATAAAAACGGAGTTTATTCAACCTATTCCAAAGGCGACAACGAGCTTGCCGCGCTTGAATTCAATTACGGCAAATATCTGATTTTAAGCGGTTCAAGAGACGGAAGAAAAGCGCCGGGAGATGGCGAAATTGACATTCCCGAAAGCCAGCCGCTAAATCTTACCGGTAAATGGAACGCGGCATTTTCCGCTTCGTGGAACGGCAAATACACTATAAATATCAACACAGAAATGAATTATTGGGCAGCTCAGCCGTTAAATATCGGCGACAGCGAAAGACCGTTTATCGATACCTTCGCCGAACTTGCAAAAAGCGGCGCGATTACGGCGGCTAATCAGTACGGCGTGTATAATGAGCGCGGAGACGATACATACCAAGAGGGCGACCCGTGGGTAATGCATCATAACTATGATTTATGGCGCGGCACTCAGCCGATTGACAACGCAACCGCAGGATTATGGCCGACAGGCGGAGTGTGGCTTCTCGACCATGCATGGCAGTATTATCAGTTCAATAAAGATGAGGAATACCTTGCGGAGGTTTATCCGTATATGATAGGCGCGGCAAAGTTCTTTACTCAATTCCTTGTTGTCGACCCAAAAACAGGCTACCTTATAACCGCAGCATCTTGCTCGCCTGAGCAGGGCGGTGTTCAGCCCGGACCTGCTATGGATACTCAGCTTGTGAGAAATCTTTATGATACTGTTCAAAAGGCTTCGGAAATCCTCGGTAAAACAGCAGAAAATAAAGAACTGCTTGATAAAATTTCAGAGCAGATGCCGTCAAGCTATCTTGCAGACGAGCAAGGAAAACTTGCACCGAATATAATTGACAATGTAGGCTTAATCAGAGAATGGGCGCGCGGTGATGTTACCTTTGATATTTCAAAGAAAAATGACGGACTATGGACAGTAACCAATCCGTTTAAGAACAATGAATCGACAACAGTTTATGACCACGCCGCGAGCAACAACTCAGGTCACAGACATTGCTCGCATTTGTGGGAGATGTTCCCCGGAACACATTTAAGCGCATACAGCGCGGATAAGCACGAGCAGGATATATTTAAAGCGTTCCAGAAATCAGTGTCGGCAAGAGGCGCAGGCAGCGGTCAGGGCTGGGGTCTTGCGTGGAGAATAAATTTGAACGCAAGAGCGCTTGACGGCAACGCGGCTTCAACAATGCTTGAACAGTTATTTACAACAAGAACCTCTCCGAATATGTTTGACCAGCACCCGAATTTCCAGATTGACGGCAACTACGGCGCGGCCTCGGGTATAATTGAAATGCTAATTCAAAGCCATGACAACGCTATCGACTTGCTCCCTGCGCTTCCCGATAAATGGGCGGCAGGCTCAATCAAGGGAATTAACACGCGCGAGAATGCGACGGTTGATATAGCATGGGAGGACAATAAGCCGACAGAAGCAAAAATTTATGCAAAAGCAGACGGCAATATCAATGTAAGAAGCAAATATATGGCTTCGGCTGTAGTTTCTGATGAAAACGGAGACGCAGTTGAAACAACTCTTAACGGCGACAGCAATATGCTTACCTTTGCGGCTGAGAACGGCAAAACATATACTATTACAGACTTCGGCTCAAACGTAGTCGAGGGTAACAAAACATATAAGGCGGCAGACACAACCGAATTTTATGCGAGCGATAACGGGCAAGTGCCGAAAATAGACGGTAACGGCGTTGACGTCGGATATATTTATAACCGAGAAAATGTAAAAATAGGCTATGCGGTGAACGAATTTGATTTTGACGGCTTGGACACCTTAACGCTTAAGATGTCAAAAGTAAGAAAAGATAATACGTATGTGTCAGTTACAGCAGATACGCCTACAGGAACGGAAATCGCAAATCAGCTTATAACAACAGGTGATAATGTGCTGAATTTGAAAAATACAGACAGAATTTCGGGAGTACATAAAATCTATATTTTGTACTACAGAGATCCATACTCAAATGATGATAAATATTTAGCAAACGCGAATGACTTAATAGCAAGCTATAAGAAAAATACAACTCC
The DNA here is from genome assembly GCA_964447095.1 of uncultured Lachnospiraceae bacterium. Classification (GTDB taxonomy): domain Bacteria; phylum Bacillota; class Clostridia; order UBA1381; family UBA1381; genus JALEPO01. Next base: position 2,964 of record CAYUSE010000204.1, read on the forward strand.
GATTAAGCCGACTTCAAAGCC
>CAYUSE010000205.1:0-2966 GCA_964447095.1 uncultured Lachnospiraceae bacterium
GGCTGCTCTGTTATCTGTAAAGCGTAAAATTCAAGCTCGCCGTCCGTATTCTTCCTAATACCATGACCCTTCATCACGCTTGTGAAGTATTTGCCGATTTCCTTATCGCTCATTTTATCGCTCCAGCCGCGCGTGAAAAATGCTACTACATCCGCCGAATCCGCCGCGATACGATACGGCTTGGCAGGCTCAACATTTGCAAAAGCGTCGGAAATCAGCAGCAGCGCCAAATAGGCATCGCCTGCGTGCGATTGGTCCTCACTCTTATACAGGAAAATGTCCGCCGCGCTGTCCGCGCCCGTAATTTTCGTATTACCGGCAAGATTTATTTTCATCGCATTATAAGCCGAAGCGAGCGCGTCGTCGTTTTGGGAAACAATCTCTCCGCCGTAAAGGTTCAGCATACCTGCATTTGTTATCGCACGCTGATACTTTCCGTCTGTGGTATCGGTTGACGAGTTTTCTATCGTTCCGCCGTAGAGCGACATTGTGTCCGAATTACTTACCAAACCCAGATAGTCTACATCTATGCTGTACGTTCCCGTAATATTTCCGCCCGTGCCGCAGTCGCATATATTAAAATCAATTTCTCTGATTCCGTCCCCGTTTACATCAATATAGTGATAATCATCTTTAAATTCAAGGGTTTTACCGTTAAGACAGAGATTGACGTCGCCGATAATCTCTATTCCGCTGTTCAGACTTAAATTGTCCGCAAGGTAATAATTACCGTCATCGAGACGGAAATTAGGACTATCGGATACGACAGCGTCGTTTACATACAAGTTGCCGTCCTCGTCCGAGGTTAAGACCTTATCGAATACAATCTCGCTGTCATGTCCGCACGAAACCGACATATCATGCTTATGCTCGGCAGCGGGAGCAGAGGGCGTATAGTCAAACACGTCGCTTGTCAAAACCGTGCCGTCCTCATAGCGTACCTCACAGAGATATGAACCCGCATATTTGGCTGTAAGCTGATTTGTTGTCTGTCCTTTGACCTCGCCTTTTTTGTTTGTTTTTATAATGGTTGCCTTAACAGTCGGCGTATTTCCGCTATTGAAATAGAATGTGTATTGACCGTCCGCAGGAACGGTAAATTCATACTCACCGTTTTCATTTGTTGTTTTTGTATAAAGCCTGTTATCATCATTCTCAAGGTACGCATAAGTATAATTGTCCAGAATATCTGACGGCTTAATCTTAACCACATCGCCCTTACTGAGGTTAAGGATTGTGAAGTAATAGGACTCAAAATCGTCCATACCGTTCACACCCGTCCACAGACCTGTTATACTGTCATATGAACTTGTGCTGCCGTTGTATTCATAATTAAAAGCGTTTTGATCTGTTATATCTTTTGTTACGACCTCCGCCAGATACCACTTATAGCTTGTGGGAGCATAATCGGGCGCGCCGTTTGCGGTTATAGTGTAACTGTTAGCTGCCGACGGCTGCTGTGTTATCGCGTAATCGTAGATTTTAAGCTCGTTTTCGTCCTTAGCTATAAATCTGCCATCTGTCGCGCTTATAAAGTAATCGGAAAATGCCGCTGTTCCCATCTGCTCGCTCCAGCCGCTCGTAAAGACGTTTTCGCCGTCAGCCGCCACTCTGTAAGGTGAGGTAATTGTGAGCGGAGCGTCAAGCGTTATAATTCTCGCGCTGTAGTCGTTATCGAGATAAATATCCGCCTTATCGTAGGTGAGCGACTGAATTACCGGCTCTCCCGAAAGATGCAGACTCGCGCCTGTATTGGGGGCAACCATAACCGCGCTGTCATTGTGTGATACAACCTCGCCGCCGTAAAGCCTTACCGTTCCGCCCCAAGCCGAAACCGCCTTTTTATTTTTTAATCCATCGGCGGAAGTATTCATTACGCTTCCGCCGTACATTGAAAATTCACCGCTTGTTTCTATCAGCGCGGCGATATTGCTATTCCCGTTGTAAGCGCCTGTAATTTGACCGCCCTCGCCGCAGTCGCAAAGCTTCAGATTGCCGGTTTCCATGATTATAATCCGATTTCCGCCCATATCGAGCGTATGTCCGTTTAAGCAAAGCTTTATTTCATTACTGATTTCATGTACAGAGGGTAAGGTCACGTCTGTTGTCAGATAGTAATTACCCGCGTCTGTCGGGAGCGAATTGTCGCTCGTCCACGCTGTCCATGTGATGTCCTCGTGGTCTGCATGGTTCGGGTCGGTACAAGTCCCTGTACCGCATACAGGGTGCTTGTGCGGTTCAGGCTCGGGTATTGCCGTAAGTATCGGTCTGCCCAAGCTCGCACTCATTTTCCATACGCTGTCAAAGTCCCAATCGCTGAAGTTGGTTTGCTCCGCAAAATCTGCGGTTGACATACCCGCAACGCCGATTGTTGCATTCGACGTTGTATTTACAGTGCTGTCATAATAGCAGCTTGTCAACGGGTTGCCGCCGTTTTTATATCCAACTACGCCCCCTACATTGCTGCCTGTGCCCGTAACCGTGCCTACGCTATAGCATTTTGTTACATCGTTCCAAGTATATCCAACCACACCGCCGACATTGCTGCCTCCTGAAACCGCGCCTGTGTTATAGCAGTTTTGCACTGCGTTGCCGGTATTCCATCCAACCAAGCCGCCGACATTATTGCCTGTACTTGAAATTGTGCCTGTGTTATAGCAGTTTTGCACTATGCCGTTATATCCGACTATGCCGCCGACACTGTCGCCTGTACCCGTAACCGTACCTGTGTTACAGCAGTTTTGCACTGTGCCGTTATATCCGACTATGCCACCAACCTTGCCTTTGCCCAAAACTGTGCCGTCAACGCCGAGATTTTTAACCGTGCTGTCCTCACCGATATAACCGAACAAGCCCTGATAGTCATTTGAGGGAGCGTTTATGTACAAGCCTGTTATTTTGTTATTGCCGCCGTCAAATGTGCCCTTGAATTGATTGCTGCTATCTCCAATCGGCGTCCATGATAC
>CAYUSE010000206.1:0-2963 GCA_964447095.1 uncultured Lachnospiraceae bacterium
ATTCCGGTATCCTTTACCGAAAATACCGCGCCCTTTGCAATTGTTCCGACAAAGACAGTAACATTTCCGTTTTCTTTATTATATTTTACCGCATTGTCTATGATATTTGACATCAGCTCGCCTATAAGCGTCTTGTTTCCGTTTATATACGTTTCACTTCCGCTGTAGAAAATCTGAATATTTTTTTCCGCCGCTGATTTTTCCAGAGATGCAATTGTTTCTGCGGCAATTATGGACAAATCAATTTTTTCTGCCTCAGGAAGCTCGTTTTGCTCATCAAGATGCGATATTTCGATTATATCGTTTACAAGAGATATAAGACGGAGCGACTCCTTTTCAATAAGCTTTGTAAACTTTAAAATATCCTCCTCCTTTGCCATGCCGTTGTTTATCATCTGCGCATAGCCGGAAATTGAGGTCAGAGGAGTTTTGAGTTCATGCGAAACATTCGCTGAAAATTCACGGCGCATTTGCTCTGTTTTTATTTTTATCTGATTTTTGCTTCGGGCGCGCTTCATAAACGGCAAAAGCTCCTTATACTCAATATTCGGATTGTCAAGGTCTATAGAGTCCACGCGACGTACAATTGAAGCGGTTATTTTCTCCGATATTATATACGCCGCAAAAACAGAAATTGCAATAAGCACCGCAGAAGTTACTAAAACTGAAGCTGCCGCATTTCCTGTAAGTTCCTCAAAACCATACTCCACAATTATTACTGCGACAGCCGTTATTAAAATTATCGCTGCCGACATTGCAGATAAAAGCTTAAATATTGTTTTTTTCATATTATACCATCCTTATTTTAAAATATATCCTACATTTCTTATAGTTTCAATTGTTTTGCCCTTAACCCCCATTTTATGACGCAGGCTTCCTATATGTACATCAAGCGTTCTGCTCTCGCCCTCAAAGGAATACCCCCATACCTTATTCAGCAAATCCTCACGGCTTACAGCCTTCCCCCTGTTTTTCATAAGAATACACAAAAGCTCAAACTCCTTGAAGGTAAGAGTTATTTCCTGACCGTCAACAGCAGCAGACCTCCGCTCAGTGTCAAGACTTATACCATTATATTCAATTGCCCCGTGGTTATTCGCTCCGCTTCTTTTAAGCACAGCCTTAATCCGCGAAACAAGCTCCAGAACACTAAACGGCTTTGTCATATAATCATCTGCGCCAAGTTCAAAGCCCTTTACCTTATCCATTTCACCGCTTTTTGCCGTAAGCATTATAACCGGCGTGTTAAAAAGCTCGTCTCTGAGCTTTTTAAGCAAATCAATTCCGTCCATGTCGGGAAGCATTATATCAAGCAACACTAAGTCAGGTGTTTTTTCATAAAATAAATCAAGAAAGGATTTGGCATCACTAAATCCAAATATCTCATATCCGCTTGATTTAAGCGCGTATTCCACAAGTCCGCGAATATCGTCATCATCCTCAACACAATAAATAACCTGCATAATTTCCGCCTCACCTCATAATGATATTTTAATTATACACTGTTTTTTCTAATTTTTCAAGAGGCTTAATTCTTCTTCAGTCAGTTCGCGGATTTCTCCTAAATCAAGCGTAGTATCAAGCTCTAATCTGCCGATTGATACACGTTTTAAATACGTCACTGTTTTCCCGACACGCTCGCACATCCGCTTTACCTGATGAAATTTACCCTCGGAAATTTGAATATATACCTCATGGGGATTTTCCGTTATTTCTAATACAGCTGGTTTTGCGGTAAAATCCTTAAACTCCATGCCTTTTTTGAATACCTCAATATCCGCTTGTTCAGCAGGCTTATCAAGAATTGCAAAATATTTCTTATATATATTTTTCTTCGGCGAAGTCAAATTATGCGCAAGCTGCCCGTCATTTGTAAGCAGCAAAAGTCCTTCTGTGTCAATGTCAAGCCTGCCTATGGGAAACGCGTTAAAATGCGTGTATTCCTCCGGAATAAGCTGTGTTACAAAAGGATACTTTTTATCCTCGGCAGCCGAAACATATCCCGCAGGCTTATTCAGCATAAGATATATAAATTCGCGGTAAACAAGCTCCTGTCCTTTCACCACAACATGCGAGCTGTCCGTCACGCTCATATCGGGCGACACATCAAAATCACCGTCAACGCTTACAAGTCTTTGTTTTATAAGCTTTTTTATCTCCCTGCGGCTCGCGCAGCCGCAGGCTGCAATATATTTATCAAGACGCATAATAATCACCGCTTTCCTGATGTCAGAATTTCACTTTAACCGCTTGTTACAAAAAAGGGGATTGCTTGATGCGACACCCCTTTTAATATTATTATTTAACAATTTTTTATTGAATAATTCCTCTGTTGATTTTTGCCGTTAATATTCTCTCAACGCTTTGATTTATTCTATCCATGCTGATTTCACCATTTGCCACGGCAAGCACTACGCCATTTGCCGCTTCAGTAAACGTATCCGGACAAAGAAGCATGTCAGCGCCCGCGTTTATGCAGTTTACAGCAGCTTCAACCGAATTATAATATTTTCTTACCGCGTCATCATTCAGCATGTCGGTTATTACCACTCCATTGAACTTCAGTTCTCCGCGAAGCAAATCGTTTATAAATGTACTTGACATTGACGCCGGAAAATCAGGGTCAACCTCGTCGGCATTTATATGCGAGCACATTACAAAGTCCGCGCCAGCTTCTATTCCTGCCTTGAAGGGCACAAACTCCGTCTGTCTTAACTGCTCAAGCGTCTTTTTGCTTACTATTTTTGATGTAGTCAGATTTTGCCTTACATCACCGAAGCCCGGATAATGCTTCAGCACCGCGCTTACGCCATTGTCCTGCAAGCCTCTTACCTCTGCCGCTGCCATTGAAGCGGCAACCTCCGGCAATGAACTGAACGCTCTTTCGCCGATAACGGTATTTTTTGCGTTTGACCACACATCCGCTACTGGCGCAAAATTCATATTTAAGCCGTTTTTTTCAA